>NZ_JAKJSY010000094.1:0-13291 GCF_050337445.1 Vibrio minamisatsumaniensis
CCAATTTGAATTGGTCACTCAGTTCATTGAAATCAATTTTGATTCCGAAGAATCTGTTTTATCTAACGATAAAACGTTTTGATATTCATCAACGAGTGCCCACACAGATTGATAGGTTTAAATTGTTAAAGAGCTTTGCTTACTGAGGCATTCTTTTTCAAAGAACTCCTTGAAAGCGGACGTAAATTCTAGCGATTTAATTTTGCGTGTCAAACACTTTTTAAAAATTAATTCTTTCGAACTTTCGCCTCTCTGATTAGAGCTGAAGCCTTATGGCATCTGCCGTGTCAGTGAGGCGGTATTATAGAGATCATCGAAGACATGGCAACCCCTTTTTTGATAGAAATTAAAAAAAAACACTCAAGTGTCTACTTTTACGTCAAAAGCCTCTTTCATAGTTCAAGACTCATACAATTACATCGATATTACTTAAAAATTCGCGACTAAATCTTTCGTAAATAACTCTATATCCAGTTTGACACTCCACTTTTCACTCAGCTCCATAATGTTATCCAGCGATTGCTGAACCGTTTTTATTGTCAATGTATTGTTGTCTAGGTCGTATACCTGTTTTTGCGTAGTGTAATAGAAGTAAAGGATCGTCAATGCATCTCGGTTGCCTTGTTCCGCTTTTGGCCGAATACGCTTGAGCTTACGATAGATTTGATTGTGGATTTGTTTCAGGTTCCAAACATAAAGCGCTTCTTTGAAATACTCATGTCCTTTCACTCGGCTTGCGATAAACGCATTCAAAGCGACAGATAAGATCACCCCGAGTACATTCAGATGAAAGTTCCCTGTTGATTCACCAGCAATTGAACTAGTCAAACCAAACAGATCAATCAAAATGGAACCGAATACAATGGCAAACAATGCGATCGACCCCACCAATGAAACCAACAACATGTTCATCTTCTTTCTATATTCTTCTTTATTGATCTTTTGTAACTTCATCGACGGCTTCCTTAGTAAGTCACCTTATAATTTGCTCATACTATCTATGTAAACATTGGGGCGATTCAACCCAGACCATCGAGTAGTGTGGGCATTCTCTATTTAATACTCAAAGTTCACTTGCTGATGCTAGGTGTAACTCCAGTTGACTTCATTAAGAGAAAAGCGTTACATACCGCCATAATTTTGGTTATTCAACAATTCATGTTGATAAAGTCTGTTTGGCTTTATCACATACTGACAAGGTACATTCCATGCGTTCATTTGTATTACGCGCTCGCGCAGCCCCTACAGAGAGCAAACTTATCTTAGAAGGGGTTGGGCAAGATGCTCATACTGAGATTCTGGCTCATACTCTGATGAATACGATCTTCGTTGCCCAATCTCACCGTGAGAATGTCACCGTGCACCTTGTATTGGAAAGTACTAAAGACTTCTCACGTACGATCACTTTTGATTCAAATGAAATTACCAACATTGGCGGCTTTCACGAGTCAGCATTGCTAGCAGCAGTAGTAAGAGCGGTTGATGCTTCTCAAGGTATGACCAAAGAGCAAACTCGTCAGGTTGAACCGGGGATCATCGTTCGTACTATGAGTTTTGAAAAACTCGTGAAAGAACTGGCTGAAGACCACCAGCTATACATGATGGACAAAAAAGGTGACTTTATCCGTGATGCGGAGATTGCTGAAAATCCATGTTTCCTTCTGACTGACCACATTCCTATGCCGAAGAAAAGCTTCAACAGCTTAAAGCGCTTAGGAACTGAGAAAATCAGCTTAGGTCCAAATATGCTTTTTGCTTCTCAATGTGTTGTATTGATCAACAATGAACTGGATATTCGTGGTTTCTAATCACAACAGTCAATAATCGAAAAGAGCTCAAGTCAATGGGCTCTTTTTTATTATCCAACTCTTAGTATCAATGGTGTTAACTTGTCATCAAGTTCAATTAGCCAAAGATGAAGCTGTATAGGAAGCCTGCACCTATCGCCATGCTTAAGCTACGCTGCTTCCGCTTTTACCACGGGTTGATAGCGCCCTGGCTTATGGTTCATTGCTAGAATCAAGTTGGTGACTATCGCACCAAGCACAGACAGAAGAACTAATGACACATCAACAATGAACAGAGAAAGCACAACAATCGTGCAGTCCAGTGCCATCTGAACCTTACCGGCTCGAATGCCAAAACGTTCTTGTAAGAACAACGCCAGAATATTGAAGCCACCCAAGCTCATCTTGTGACGGAAAATCACCAGCATGCCGGTACCAATCAAGCCACCACCAAGTAAAGCGGCATACAATGCATGAATTTCGGCAATCTGAATCACGTGATACAAGTGATCCACGGCGAACGAAACAATCGAAACGGCAATAAAGGTATTGATGGTGAAACGCCAGCCCATACGAGTAACCGACAAAATATAGAAAGGCAAGTTAAGCGCGAAGAACACTTGGCCAAAGCTTAGGTCTGTTACTTTGGTAATGAAGATAGCTAAACCAGCCGTGCCTCCGGTGAGCAAACCGACTTGATTGAAAAAGATAACGCCAAGCGATACCAGAGCGCTACCTAAGATCAGTGCCAGTAAGTTTTCGCGAAAATTATGATCTTTATCCATGTGAATGACTCTCCCTGAATCTTTAACATCGCGTTTCAGCAGTTTTGAAACGATTTACGCCCAAATTTACGATGTTTGACAGATAAGTCGAGTGAACAAGCAATGTTGCTTAGTGATTAGTTTGTATATTAGTCTTTACATCCTTGTTAAAACCCAAATTAAACAGATGGTTATAATCCTCTATTTAGACTTCTATTCTTAATTAGATACTTGTTTCTATTAACCAACGAGCTTCAAGTTTTCTCATTTATTGAACACGTTTTGTCCCGATTCCATTCAAGCGACAATCTATGCATAAAACGCATAGACTACATAACAAATGGTCATTTGATACATACCCGACTCATCACTATGATGCGCGACTTCTTACAACATTGAGCGCATGGCAACACCGTATGTTTTCACAATCTCTTTTTGCTCAACTGGCCAGAATGACGCTATGTCTCGTCATTAGTTTGGTTATTGTGCATCACAGTCGGCCATTGATTGATCTCTTGGCTCAGCATGCCGTGAGTAGTGGCTGCCACCAGCAATCAGCGCATGAGCATTCAGGGAACCAACACCACCATGAGGTGGCTGACCAACACATGTCAGCGCAAGACCACTCACATCACCACCATTAATTTAAGAGTATTAGAATGAGCATTTTCCGTTTTCCTTTACTGGTATGGCTAGGGATAGGCACACTTATTATCAGTCTAGGGATCAGACAATCATTCGGCATTTTCATGATGCCAATTTCAGAGCATTTCGGCACGGGTCGAGAGTTCTTCAGCTTCGCAATTGCGCTGCAAAACCTATTGTTCGGTATGTTCCAACCTTTTGTGGGGATGGCTGCTGACAAATGGGGAGCAAGAAACATCATTATCGCTGGCGCATGTGCTTACGGTTTGGGTTTACTTCTTACCTCTATTTCTACCGAATCGAGCATGCTTTACGTTTCACTGGGCGCACTCGTTGGCCTTGGATTAAGTGCAACAAGCTATGTGATCGTATTAGGTGCGGTAGCAAAGGTAGTACCCGCAGAGCATGCAGCGAAAGCGTTCGGCTTAACCACGGCTGCTGGTTCATTTGGTATGTTCGCGGTAATTCCCGGAGCTCAATACATGCTGAATGAGTTTGATTGGCAGAGTGCAATGCAAGTCTTTGCCGTACTTTGTTGTTTAATGATCTCTTTTGCGCTATTCATGCGAGCGCCAAAGTCGGCGACGAATAAACCGCTACAAGCAGAGGACAATCAAACATTGAAACAAGCGCTATCTGAGGCGTTCTCGAACAAAAGTTACTGGCTAATTCACGCAGGGTTCTTTGTCTGTGGCTTCCATGTGATGTTCATTGCGACGCACTTACCAAGTTACTTAGCCGACAAAAATCTCCCCGCAAGCAGCGCGGCAATGGCACTGGCTTATGTGGGTATTTTCAACATCTTCGGATCTTACTTTTGGGGAGTGATGGGCGATAAGTTCAGTAAGCGTCACGTAATGTCGGCACTGTACTTAATTCGGACTGTCGTTATCGGTGCATTTGTAACGTTACCTGTAACGGAAGCAACCGCGGCTATCTTCGGTGCGGCAATTGGTTTCTGCTGGTTGGGTACAGTACCGCTAACTTCTGGCTTAGTTCGTCAGATCTTCGGTGCACGTTACCTGTCAACGTTGTACGGTTTGGTGTTCTTTACTCACCAAGTGGGTAGTTTCTTAGGTGCTTGGGTTGGCGGTCGTATTTACGATTACTACGGTTCTTACGAGCCAATTTGGTGGTCAACGGTGGTACTGGCATTTGCAGCAGCACTTATCCATTTGCCTATCAACGACAAACCGATTGAACGACTGAAATTGGCAATGGCTTAACGTTTTATGCTAACTCCCCCACTAGCGTAAACTACAAGTCGTTCCAATAAAGCGAGTGAGTATTGAAAGGAGGCATCCTGAGATACACACTCGCTTTTCTTGGTGTCGCTATAATTGAGTTTATAGCTAGCGAAACTTGCATCAACCTCACTCAATAATAAGACTATTGTTTTGGTTTTCATTTATAGTATCCACCCGCTCCTTTAAAACTAATCCGCAGGCTTATGGAATACATAGATCAGACCGTCCTTATCGCAATGGCACTCATTTTTGTCGGCTCGTTTGTGCAAACCGCAATCGGCTTTGGTTTGGCCATTGTTGCAGCCCCACTGCTGTTTTTGGTCTCTCCAGACTATGTACCTGCACCTATCTGTTTAGTTGGGCTGTTTATCTCGTTATTCAACGCTTTTAAACATCGAGCGAATATCTCGATTGGCGGATTAAAAATCGCATTGCTGGGGCGTATTCCTGGCTCATTGGCAGGCGGTGCTTTATTGGTGATGGTTTCAACAAGCGTACTATCACTTTGGCTAGGCTTATTGGTGGTATTTGCTGTGATTGTTAGCCTTCTGCCATTTAGACTTGAACCAACCCCTACTAAGATGGGCATTGCGGGGTTCTTCTCTGGATTCTTTGGCACCAGCTCAGGTATTGGTGGTCCACCGATGGCACTGCTGCTCCAACACCAAGATGCCAATCAGCTTCGTGGTAACCTTTCTGCGTTTTTCGTGTTTAGTTCGATCATCTCATTACTGGTACAGATCCCGATTGGCTTCTTCACCGTGCACCATCTAATCATTACTATCCCTTTGCTGCCTGCGGCTTGGTTGGGTTATAAAGTGGCATTGATGACAACACAAAGCATCCCTAAAGAGAAGATACGCATTGGTTCATTACTGCTATGTTCTATCAGTGGCTTTACCGCAATCTGGCAGGGTTTAGCTGGCTAGTTATTGGCGATAAAGACCGGAAAAGACATCTTAAAACCAACACAGATCAAACACCCAATAGATACTAGGACGCTCTATGACTTACGACGAATTCAATGCATTTTGCGAGTCACTGCCTGCAACCCGTTATGTGATGCAGTGGAATAACTCGCACGTTTGGAAAGTAGGTGGCAAGGTGTTTGCGATTGGTGGTTGGGGACCGAAAAATGAGCCTGCGTTTATCTTTAAGGCATCCGACCAAAATTTCGACTTTCTCAAAGAAGAGTCAGGCTATAAACCCGCGCCCTACTTTGCTTCGCGTGGCATGAAATGGATTCAGCTTTTTGCGAGCACACCAGACAAAGATGAAGAACTGAGATACTACCTCACTGAATCACACCGAATAGTGTCTTTAGGGCTAACCAAAAAGAAACAAGCAGAACTCGGGCTCAATCAATAACGAGAGTGTCTGCTTGTCATCGGCTATCCAATATTATATTAACGTTTTAAAATTCAGGCGGATCTTAAGAACTTAGGGAGTAAAGGTTCGATTTTTTGTGTTGGTACTATTGGCACCAGCAGATAAATTAAAGCGGCAAAGGCTATCGATCCGGCTAAGTCTTCTGGACGATGCATACCAAGCCAAACTCGGCTGTAAGCGACACCACCGGCCCATACCAATAGGCCTCCAACCGCATAAAAACGCTTTGCTTCTATAAACACACCACCAAAAAACGCCAAACAAACACCAACGAAAATCATGTGTCCAGATGGGAAAGAGTAGTCCGTCTCCCCCAGCCAATGACGGGTTCTCCATTCACTGACCTTATCTTGTACAGATTCAATGGCTGCGTTTTTCTCAGCCAATGGCAGCTCATAAAATGACTCTGGTGTTTCAACCACGTCCTGCGAAACCAAATACTCAGAATAAGGACGCGGGCTTTCAGTTGAGTGCTTTAAGACGGTTTTAGCCGCGAAACTAAGAACCAGTAACAGGCCGAACTGCAGACAGAGGCTCACTAACTTAGCGTTGGAAAACCTGAGTGTAAGCAGCAATAAAGACAGAACCGCTAATGTGATTAAGAATCCTTGATTGCCCGCTGAATAAGTCACAAAAGTCATGAAGGCGCCATAGAAAGGCAAAACCGAGCTGCCAAAGTCAGAGGTCGCCCCAAAGATCAAAAATGGTACTAGAGAATATAAACTTAGAACGAGCAGTAATAAGCCTTTGGATTTGTTACGAAAAAGAGAGGTCATAGCTAAGATCTTTTAAGAAAAGTAGTCGAATGCTATCGTAGCTTACCATTTCCAATATCAATTTTGTGTCAAAATAGTCAACGAGCCGTCATGCTATAAGCATAGCAAATCCTCGAAGCAGCCGTAATATTCACCTTACAAATACTCGAATCAAACACAGCCAATCCAAATCTAAATCTAAATCTAAATCTAAATCTTCTTGGTAACATTGTGATGATAAAGTGAACATTTGCTAAGTGATCAATACATAATCTGAAAAACTTTACTGTCAGTCCTTTAAATCCACTATTGAAAGGATTACCATCTGACGTGCTTTCAAAGCTAAATAGATTATTAATTTTTATTCTCAGGGCGGGGCGAAATTCCCCACCGGCGGTATGTCCTTAGTAAAATCTAAAGATAAGCCCGCGAGCGCTCGATTCGTCGAGGTCAGCAGATCTGGTGAGATACCAGAGCCGACGGTCATAGTCCGGATGAGAGAGGATGGAAACACACGTGTTTAAGTTAAAAGGTACGCCTATTTATGGTGTTAAAACCTTCAACTCAAACGCGTGCAATTCGTTTTGGATTAAACCACAATGAGCTAAAGCCCACTGGTAATGAGTTGGCTTTGTTGTGCTCGGTTGAGATCCCTCATACAGCCCTGATTCTGGTGATATTTTAGGAGTTTAACCATGAATCAGTCTTCACTACTAGCCGAATTTGGCGAACCAATCACTCGCGTTGAAAATGCACTGCAAGCGCTACGCGAAGGTCGTGGCGTACTTTTACTTGACGATGAAGATCGTGAGAACGAAGGCGACATCATCTACTCAGTAGAACACCTAACCAATGCTCAAATGGCGCTGATGATCCGCGAATGCAGTGGCATTGTGTGCCTGTGTCTAACAGACGAGCAAGCAAACCAACTCGAACTGCCACCTATGGTTGTTGACAACAACAGCGCCAACCAAACTGCGTTTACGGTCACTATCGAAGCAAAAGTGGGCGTCACAACCGGTGTTTCAGCCGCTGACCGTGTCACAACGATTAAGACTGCTGCAAACCCAACGGCTAAGCCTACAGACCTTGCTCGCCCAGGCCACGTATTCCCACTGCGCGCGCGTAAAGGTGGCGTACTTGCTCGCCGTGGTCACACAGAAGGTACCGTGGATCTGATGCAAATGGCCGGCCTTCAATCGGCAGGTGTACTGTGTGAAGTAACAAACCCAGACGGCACGATGGCAAAAGCACCAGAGATCGTGGCTTTCGGTAAACTGCACAACATGCCAGTACTGACCATTGAAGATATGGTAATGTACCGTACTGAATTCGACCTTAAGCTTGCGTAACGTTTAATCCTCAATGCTAAGCACTTAGCATTGAAGGCCACTAAACTTAGAAATACAGATTAAAAGGCCTCACTCTTACTACTTTTTCTCGTTAAAAGTAGATAAAGAGTGAGGCCTTTTTAATTTCTATATTTTGAGATGAGCTAGCGAGCAATCGCCGATATCGGTCTACTTATTGATACCGGCTCAACCCATCTCTTAAAAAAGAATGGCTTCTCAAAAAATCTTGCAAAATATAAGAAACATTCACTTGAATGGTGAAGTTATGCACCAACATTGACCACCCATAATCGTACTAAAAACATAACCAACTGAAATATGACATTTATTTACTTTGGCACAATGTCTGCACTACCACTAAGTCGGTATACAAATATTAGGAGTTGAATATGTTTGTAGTTATTTCAGTTGGGTTGTCTCTATTAGTACTTGTGGCCCTGTATCATTTCTCAAGGAAGAGACAAACCGCGCTATCACACAGGTTTGAAACCCTAGTTCTGCTTAGAGAGTTATTGTTGTTATCACGTAAACATCGCGCGGCAACGCATTACGCTCTGGCTTATGAATTATCTAGCGACTCGATTCGTAAAGTGAACGAGATTTACGACAACATACTTGAGGTATCTGAGCTGCTTCAATCTCATGTCTCGTTCGATAGTCGTCCTATGTATCGTATCTATCACCTAAAGCTCATCGCCATGCACAGTGACTGGCAAAACCGTAGCTTGGTACGTAACCAATCGATTCATGGCAAAACCATTCGCCATAGCATGTTCTTGATGGATGAAGTGATGATCATCTGGCTGATTCAGTCTGAGCGAGAAGATATGAGCCGAGAATATCACGTGCATTGGCAACAGGTATTAGATTGCATGGAGATCCTGACCAAATTAAGAATGTGTATCCCTGGAATAGAAAAAGCCGATATAGAAAATCCCGAGGAGTATTTGAGATTCAAGTTCTACGCATCTCAAATGCACCGTAAACTCAACCAATTGTCGATTATCTGTCCAATCAGCAGCGGGGCGCCAATTTTCACGCGATCTATGCATACACTCACCGAGATTGCATCGAGCCACCAAGTCGTTCAGCCCACAGGTAACCTATACGAACTCACCAGTGATATCTCTAGTGTCGTGTCACAAGTCTACGACCAAGTATTATCCGATATCACCAAAAACTTTTATCAGCCTTTACCTGACATCAACGATAAGGCGATAAGCACCCGATTATCCGTACATAAATACGTGTAAAAGACTTCGTGAGAGGAGAGCGTGCTGGAACTCTGAATTATTGAGTTCAAATCCGATATCACCATTGATATCGGATTTTTGTATTTATGAACTTTTAAAATTCTATCGCTATGTATCATTGCCTATGAAGTTTCAAACATCGCCAGACTTGATGTCGCTAGACCAAGCTTCTGCCGTAAAATCAATGAACTGACGAACAGCAGGTAGCTGATAACTGCGAGATAAATACACCGCCCAAAGCACACTACTTGGTGAAACAAAATCATCTAAAACTCGTTTCAACTTCCCATTAGAAATCAGTGGATTGGCCAGGTCACAGGGTAATCGAACAACCCCTTTTCCATGCTGTGCGGCGCGGGTTAATACCCCAACATCGTTTGCCTTAATGGTCCCAGAGACCTCAACCGAAAAGTGCTGATTATCCTTAACGAAATCCCACTTAGAGACACTCAAATGACGAAAGCAATTGTGCTGTCGAAGCTCTTCGACCGTTTTAGGTTCACCATGTTTGTCTAAATAAGCTTGCGATGCACACACCACCGAATCAATTTCCATTAACTTACGAGCAATCAAGCTATCGTCAGGTTGATCGGTATAACGCAGCGCAATATCGATTCTGTCATCCACCAACTGAGCAAAACGGTCAGAAGCAAACAATTCGACCGTGATATTGGGATGAAGCTCTGTGAACTGTTCAACCACATCCAACAACATGTGCTGAGTCAAACCAATGGGTGCAGCAATTCGAATCACACCTGAAAGAGTATCGGTTTGATTAAGCGCGGTCACTTCTAGCTCCGCCGTTTCGTGGAGTATTTTCTCGCAGCGCTGTAAGGCCATTTCCCCAGCTGCCGTCAAACTCACCTTACGAGTGGTTCTGTGCAACAACCTTTGTTTTAACCACCCTTCGATCTCTTGAACATGACGTGAAACCTGTAAGCGGCTCATGTCCAAATGCTCTGCCGCTTGAGTAAAGCTGGCACAATTTGCGACTTCAACAAAGCTACGCATCGCCGTCAACCTATCCATCACACTTTCCCTTATCCATTGAACCAAGCCTATTAGGTAACTATATAGATACAATCTACATCATTTTATGATATTTATCGCAACCTAGTGAGCTATTAGACTGCAATGGCTGTCGAGAAACAGACTCAATAAATTAAATAATTGGAGAGACATTATGAAAATTGCAGTATTAGGCGCATCAGGTTGGATTGGTAGTCACATCGCTCAAGAAGCTCAAGCTCGCGGACATGAAGTTGTTGCTGTTGTAAGAGATACAAGCCGTGTAGAAATCAGCGATGTTGAGGTTCGTTCATTTGATTTACAAGATGACGCAGCCAGTCTAGCGACGGCTTTCTCAGGCGTTGATGCGGTTATTGCTTCGATTGGCGGACGTGCTCTAGGCAATCACGACATCGTAAAAAGCACAGCAACTAAGCTGCTTGATACACTGCCAAGCATTGGTATCGAACGTCTACTTTGGGTAGGTGGTGCGGGGTCATTAGAAGTAGCGCCAAACGTACCGTTAGTTACCGTTCCGGCCTTTCCCGCAGAGCATAAAAACGAAGCGCTAGCACAAGGTGAAGCGCTTGAAGTGTTCAAACAGTCTAACAGCGAGGTTAACTGGACGTTCATTAGCCCAGCAGCAGAAATCTTCCCGGGCGAGAAACTATCAACCTACCGTACAGGTGGCGACCAACTGCTAACCGACCAAGATGGCAACAGCAAAATATCCGTTAGCGATTACGCTATTGCGATGATTGATGAACTCGAAGTTGGCAAGTTCCCACGCCAACGTATTGGTGTCGCTTACTAATGCTCTCATGAATAAAAAGTAATCCCACATAAGTAATAGAAAGTTAAAAAGCCGCTGACTTTTAGTCAGCGGCTTTCTGTTTTGTTCATCGTGATAGTCATCATGTTAGTGGTAGATGCCCTGTTTTCACTAAGATAACCGTCTCTTCTTCTACATAAGGGAAATGCTCGCTCATGTGTGGGCTGCGCAGCCATGTACGTTTTGGATACTCGCCATGTTCGTCTTTAAAGGTACCAGACAAAACGAAGATCTCTTCACCACCAAAATGACGGTGTGGCTGAAAACGTTCGCCAACCAGCCACTTCACTAACGCGACATGCTCGTGTTCGAACTCATGCAGTGGCATCACTTGTAAGCCGCCAATACCCGGAAGCCACTCTGTTTCTAGAGTATTGATGCGAACTTGAGCCAAGTCTCTCGCGTCAAACTGGTTGAGCTTAACCAAGATCGTACAGCCATCCTTGCTTGATGGCGAATGCGCGCTGCCCGGCGGATTACGGATATAAGTGCCAGCAGGGAAGTCACCGGTTTCATCTGAGAACACACCGTCTAATACGAAGATCTCTTCGCCTTGTGGGTGTGGGTGCTCAGAAAACGAAGATTCAGGATCGTACTTCACCACGCTGGTCGTGTGGCCCGACTCTTTCTCTTCTCTTTCTAACGGCTTACGCCATACCCCTTTGGCTGGGCTTGCGACCCAATCTAACGGTTCGGTTTCTATAACCAGTCTCTTTGAAAAATCCATGTTGAACATAATGGCGACCTTACTCTTGTTATCGTTTTAGTTATTATTGTTGCCTTTCTTGTTTCTATTTTACGCGAATACTGATCAAGGAGGCCATCTCGCTGCAATTTTGCTTACGCGACAGCCACCACCTAAAAAGAAGCCTAATTAATTGCGGCCAGCAATCACACCACCATCAACATCCCAGATTGCGCCTGTTACCCAATCTGCACTGTCTGACAGTAAGAAAGAGATACTATTGGCGATGTCTTCCGGCAAACCAACTCGACCAATCGGGTGGAACGCATTGAAACCTTCTAGCGCTTGATCCACTTCTTCAGGTTTGATGAAAGATTCGTAAATCGGCGTTTTAACCACGGCCGGAGACACCGCATTCACACGAATGTTATGCTCAGCCAGTTCCATTGCCATGTGTTGTGTTAATGCGTGCAGGCCAGCTTTAGCCATTGAATAGGCAGAAGATGGCGTCGCTTTGATTGCTTGCTTCGCCCACATAGAACCAACGTTAACTACACTGCCGCCGCCATTCTTGATCATCAACTTACTTATCGCTTGAGTGATGAAGAAGGTAGCTTTATTCAGCTGCATGTACTGCTCGTAATCAGACTCTTGGTGCTCAATAAACGCTTTAGGGTTGAAGTAACCAGCCGCATTCACAAGGTAACCAATACCTTCTTCGAGCGACTCTAAATGCGCAATAAGACGAGACACACTTGCATCATCATAAAGGTTAGCTTGCCAGCCCGAAGCGTGACCGAGCGATTGCAGCTCTGACACCGCTTTATCTAACTTAGTTGGGTTATTGCCGACCACCAACACATGGATATTTTGAGCGACTAACTGCTTCGCGGTTTCAAAGCCCATACCACTTGTGCCACCGATTACGACTGCAATACCATTTTTAGTGAAGTTCATTTTGTTATCTCCTAAGTCATGTGAACGTGGTAATCTTAGGCTTTGAACTAACACTATGAATAGTAAGTACAAATCGGTTAGGTAGGTACTTATTGGTACATCTTTATGAAAACTCAGGAAAACTTTTTTTCAAGAAAATCAGCACCAGAGCGTTCCGCTCGCATGGTAGAAACCATCTACGGCTGTAAATGGTCGCTAACGGTTTACCAATTACTGGCAAATGGCATTAATCGCCCTGGTGAAATGGTGCGCTCGGTCGAAGGGTTATCGACCAAGGTTTTGAATGAATGCTTGAAGCGAAATGTGGAGTTTGGGATTTTAGATAAACAAATGTTCAACGAACTGCCACCAAGAGTTGAATACGAACCGGCGACGTTGTCGCCTGAGCGGCCTACGGCCGAAAACAAAGAGACTCATCCTACTAGGTCGTTTTACATGAATCGTTTATCCTATAGGTCATGCATCCGAATAAGCCCATCAAACAACTCTTCAATGCCAACGATAATTGGCTAAACTACCTCAATAAACATCGGAAAACGCTCCGAACCGTCGTCATTGAAAATGTCACCAAGATGCTCGCTTGCAGTACCGCCGCTTTTGGCTCTAAAGAGTATCGA
>NZ_JAKJSY010000095.1:0-13204 GCF_050337445.1 Vibrio minamisatsumaniensis
GTATTGAATTATTCGTGAATAAATAACTTACTGCCGAACAATCGATCAATAAATAAGCACTTCTCATACTGCCTTTTTATATCTTAACCAGGCAACCCCCTTATATTTCAGCTGAGTTAATCATATTCGTTTCCATAGTAGCTCACTTACTGGTCAGTTTAATTCATCCAACTGAACGAGAATATTCCGTTCAATGCTGTGAAAAAATACAAGACTAATAACAATCTCCTGGAAAATAAGAGGGAGTTTGGCGCTAGACGATGAGTTGTCGAAAAACTACTCGAACGCACTCAACCATGTTTTCAAAAGTTGGTTGGTGTTCTTCTTCTGACTCGCAGACAATGATTTAACCAGTTTTTTCTGCATTTCGACATGTTCAGTTATCATTTGGTCAATCAGAATCAGCCCCTTTTGGGTTAACTGAACACTCACGCTGCGTCTGTCTTCTTTGCTGTGCTCACGACTGATCAACCCTTTCGCTGCTAGCTTATCAAGACGATTGGTCATCGCGCCTGATGTCAGCATCATCGACCCGATCAGTTCTGACGGAGTCAGTCGGTAAGGCTTTCCAGAACGTCGCAACGTCGCCAGCACATCAAACTCACCCAGCTTCATGTCGTATTTTTTATGAAGCTCGGCAACTTGCGTCTCCATATACTTGGCAATACGCATAATCCGGCCCATCATTGCCATAGGCTCAGTTTCTAGCTCAGGCTTTTCCTTTGCCCATTGCTCTACTACGCGGTCGATAGCATCCATTTGCAATCTCGCTCCGTTATTAGTCTGATTACTTCAAACTAGTTTAACATAAAGATACTTTACAACCACTAGTTCTCAGTATACAGTTCACACAATAGTTATCTTAACGTAAAGATATTTCAGATGAACATATTATTAGCAATGATCCCCGCATTCTTTTGGGGAACAACCTATGCAGTGACGCAATTTACGCTACAGGAGTGGCCACCATTATTATTGGGTGCTTTGCGTGCGTTACCTGCTGGTTTGTTATTGCTAGCGGTAAAACCAACGCTGCCTAAAAAAGGCGAGTGGCAGATCATTTTCACATTGGGCCTTATCAATATTGCGACCTTCTTTAGCTTGATCTTTATGATGGCGCTAACCCTGCCTTCGGCAATCTCTGGCGTGGGTATGATCTCAGTGCCTGTATTCGCAATGATCTTCCACTGGCTAGTGAAAAAACAACGCCCACATTTGATTCAAGCTCTTTCAGGTATTGGCTTGATCACCTTAGCGTGGATATTGTTTAATCCAAGTCAGATCGCATTAAACCCGATCGGTTTGGGCGCCATGTTTGCGGCAATCATGTGTATCGTTATCGGCAGCAGCATTACCAAATCACTGGGTAATCGCATGCACTGGTGGAAAGTATTAACGTGGCAGCTGATTCTAGGCGGTACGATTTTATCTGTCGCATCTGGCGTTCATGCGTTCATCGACCCGCAGCCTTATGTTAACGCTGTCACTCATTTCGATTCTCGTAATGCTATGGGGCTATTGTGGGTGATAGGGCTGAACACAGCGCTGGGTTATGGCATGTATGTGTGGTTGCTACAACGTATGTCGGTAGTTGATTTCACCTTCGGCGGTATTGCAAACCCAGTTGCGGGCATCGTGACCGGTATGGTGTTAATGGGCGAATCGTTTACTCCAGTCCAATATTCACTAATGACTGGCATGATCGTGATGTCACTACTACCGCAGCTTATCCTTGCAGTAAGACAGACCAAACAAGTTAAGCCTGTTACGCAGTTGCTGGTGCAGTGTCGGAAATATCTATTCCAGAAACCTTAGAAACAGAGCGGTCATGAACAATCAATCCCTAAGCCATTGATAGCTGCCACTGGCTCCTCTTTGCTTCTCAAAAAAATTAGAATGTTGTTGCTTGAACTGGTCGGCTTTGAGTTTAGAAATGGGCCACTGAGTGAAGTCCTCTCGGAAATTGTGATTATTAAAACTAAATTCTACAGATTTTAATCTCTTATTAATCGCGCGATATATATAGCTTTCACCCGAGCTTTCACAGGTCATGAAGGAATGCGATATAGGCTGATGATTAAAAGAGATGAATATCGATTTATTCGATTTCGGTTCACAGGTCTCTTTATTCACAATATCAACTTCAAGCTTATTATCGAATGTCGTCAAAACAAAGATGACGATGTTTTCCTCTAAATACACTCGCCGAAGCAAAAGCTGTTTTGTGTCCTGAGTACGGGTAACTTGAAGACCATTCGAAAATGGCAAATAGTATTCCCAGAGCCAACTCCAATCCAATCCTTTCTCTACAAAGTGTAATTGCTTAAAGCCTCTCCATAGGGCTGTGCTCCCAAGAGCGAAAGTAAAAATAGTTAAGATGAGAAAAATTCGAATTAATAATTTCATGGTATTGATCAACTCGCGGCCATACCGACTCTTTCATGCATAGCAGAGCGAGTGCAGCGTAAGCCTGTAAAGCCTAGATTTAAGTGTAAGCCTTCTTTTTCATAAAGCAGGCCTTTGATCGGTTCCTGTTAGGCTGGACTCGCCATTAACCCCAGTTTACTTTTCAACGTTAGCTGAAGTTAAATGCCCAAGAACACTGTGCCTTCTCGTCCGATTATAATCAACCCCAATCTATTCGAGGAACACCTAGCGTGTTATACCCAAATAGCCGTTTAGCGGGGCTGGGATATTTTGATGGTGTTGAACAACGGTAAACGGCTCTGGTTCAAGTTCAACGGTGAAGTCACTTTCTTCTTACCCCTATTTTGTCGCCTTCATACTCAACTTCAATAAATAATTGATAACAAAAATAATAAATGTTTGAACTATTATCTCCTTATAAATAGACTATCGCATGCGCAACTAAATACAACGAAGTACTTATAGACAAGTTCAGTATTGAACACTGTTGAGTTTAATTAAAAGTCTCTACAGACAAAAACTAAGGTACACCAATTAAAAGTTGCAAATCACTTGTTTAGTCAGAACAAATTACCGCATGTTGGCACATGGAGAGTACAAAATGAACGCACCATTAAAAAGATCTTTGGAGCATAATAAAACGCTTAACGACCCTCGTAATCGCACCGTATCCACAATAAATAGTACCGATGCTCTGGCGATGATTGAGCACGGCAGTGAGTTGACCTTAAACGTCTTGACTCCTGTTGGAACTAAGTTTCTCGCGACCACTAAATTTATTGGCACGCACAGCGATAATTGCATTGTGGTTGAGGTTCCTGAAGTATCCCATGAAGATCTAAACTTTTTCTTTCAAGAAGGTTTTTGGATGACCGTTCGCGCCTATTCTCTAAGAGGTGAAGGTGCACTTATCCATTTTAAATGTCAGATTTATCATAAAATTGGCGAACCGTTTCCTATTCTTGTACTTTCAACACCAAGTACGATGAAAGTGACTCAATTGCGTAAAGAAACACGCTATGAAGTGAACTTACCTTCAAGAATCATCTTCAACGATCAACGAACAGATTGTGAGATAAGAGACTTATCCAAAAGTGGTTGTCGCTTTGTCACATCCCCCACTTCTCGGGCGATTCAAATTGCGGAACGCGTCTCTATTGAAATCACGCCTCATAACTACAATGGTCCACTGATTCCACCACTGAAAGGCGTCGTCTGCAACCTACAAAAATCGACGCACTATGCTCGATACGGTGTAGAGTTCGACGACATTGGTCGAGCTAACGCCAAGCACTTACTGGCAAAACTAAAGTTCAATGGGACCAAGCTCTGCTTGAGAAATGCGTAAACGCGTTGAGACCTTAACCTCATCCCATACCGTGTACAGCACACTAAGAGGTAGGTAAAAGATCAATAAATAAAAAAGCCATCGACTCTACAATCGATGGCTTTTGCGTTGTATCTCTTTATCACTCTATTTACGCAAGGCGTTCAACTTGGCCTGAGCGATACCAAAAACCGTATCAATTGGGTAACTTCCCTCATCACTCGCCTCACCCGCAGCTTTGCCGGTAAACAGCTTAATCGCTTCAGTAACATGATCGATGGCCCAGATATGGAACTCACCCTTTTCAACCGCTTTAACGATATCACTGCGCAACATTAAGTTATGAATATTCGAGCGTGGAATGATGACTCCTTGCTCCTTTGAACGTCCTTTAATTTCACACACATCAAAGAAGCCTTCAATTTTCTCGTTCACACCACCAATTGGCTGAGACTCGCCAAACTGGTTCATTGATCCTGTAATTGCAATGTCTTGACGATTTGGCTGTTTGGAAAATGCAGACACTACCGCACAGAATTCAGCCATACTCGCACTGTCCCCATCAACCCCTCCATACGATTGCTCAAAGGTAATATGAGTAGTCAGTGGGACTTTTGCTGTCTTACCAAACACCGAAGAGAGATAAGCAGATAAGATCATCACACCTTTAGAGTGAATACTGCCTCCTAGGTCTACATTTCTTTCGATATCAATGACCTCACCATCTCCATAAGCGGTGGTGGCAGTGATTCGGTTTGGCGCGCCAAACATGTGGTCCGTTGTACTGAGTACCGACAATGCATTGACTTGACCCACCGCCAGACCGTCCACATGGATCAGCGTTGTTCCATTGGTGAAAGTCTCCATAACACTGTCTTGTAATCGGCCGACACGCATCTGTTGATTAGACAGTGCTTGGTCAACATGGGTAGCACGAATCAGGTTCGATTTCGATCCTCTTGCTACATAGTTTGATTCACGCAGCAGATTCGCAATGTGTGCCGAGTGTAGTGATAGTTTGCCTTGGTCTCCTGCTTGACGAGAGCTGTGCTCAATGATCCGAGCAATCGCTTTTCGGTCACAATGCAACATGTTGTTGTCGTGTATGATGCTTGAAATGAAGCGTGCATAATGCATTTCAGAATCCGCAGTACGCTTCATCTCATCTTCAAAATCAGCTGTCACACGGAACAGTTCAGCAAACTCTGCATCGTAATGCTGCAATAGTTGATAAGTACGATAATCACCAAACAGAATGATCTTCACATCTAATGGGATTGGCTCAGGATCGAGTGAAACAGCCCCAGTTAACGTCACCTCCTTCTCTAATGAAGTGAAACTCAACTGACGGGAACGTAATGCACGCTTCAAGCCTTCCCAAACATAGGGCTGTTCAAGCACTTTCACCGCATCCATTAACAATACACCGCCATTGGCTCGGTGTAAGCTACCTGCACGAATCAATGAGAAGTCCGTGAATACCGTTCCCTTGAACGTCGCCGTTTCTACATAGCCAAACAGAGAGTGATAATTTGGGTTCTCTTCAACCACAATCGGCAGAGACTGTTCTTTTTGGCTAACAATAACGTTCACCATATAACGACGGGGCATTTTCTTATCCAAAGAGGCGGTCGCAACTTCTGCCTGATCGGCGCTCTCTTCAAGGAAAATATCGGCATTATCAACAATATCCTTGCGCAGTGCAGTGAGGTATTTTTTTATCTCTGGATATTGGCTGTAATCCAACTTCAACTGCTTGATAAAGTGAGTAATCACATCTCGTGCCGTGTCATCATTCAGCTTTTGGATTTTCTCTGTGTAGGTCTCTTCAAGTTCCGTCAATTCACGAGAAATGGTTCGTAACCCCACTTCCAAAGCATCGATGGTTTTATCGAACTGATCTTGCTCTTCAGCAGAGAGCAGATCAAAGCTCTCTTCGGTATGAAGCTCATCACCATTCATTGCGACAAACTGATAATCACCTTGTGTAGTAATCGTCAGGTTAATGCCTTTATCTTTTGCTTCTTGGCTAATCGCTTCCAATGCTGCTTGTTGTTTTGCAGCCAATTGATTTTTAAGCCTATCAGCACGGCTAAAGTACATCTCATTGTCGAATGCGAGCGGCATGGCTTTAAGCAATTTACGCATTAGCTTTTCAATATCTTGCTTTAAGCTACTGCCGACACCACTCGGTAACTTAAGCACCTTAGGTGTACGAATATCTTCAAAGTTCGCGATATAACACCAATCAAAAAGCTCCTCAACGTCTTGTGGGTGACGGTTAAGATAACGCAAAATCATGGTGCGCTTGCCTAAACCATTGCGCCCTATCGCATAAATGTTGTAACCCTTTTCCTTAATTGACATCGCGAACTCAACGGCTTTTTGTGCCCGCTCCTGTCCAACAATTTCATCAATTGGAGCCAGTTCTTTGGTCGACTTACAAGGCAGTTTCTCTAGGTCTGCTACCTGATACAGCTGTTCTGTATTGAGTCTTTGTATCGCCATCGCCGCCTCCTTAGCATTACTTGGGTATAGATAAAATCAGTGTAGATGTAATTACCTATAAATTTAGTGACTTACGCTGCACGGCTGCTCAACCGAACAAATAACACACAATTTAAGCCAATTATTAACAATAAAAAGTCATTTTCTTACCCACATAATGCAGAATTGATTTCAATTTATACTTAATAAATATCTCTAAGGTTTTCTTGATCACTTTTTCTGTATTCAGCACAGCTCAAGTTTGATGCTGAAAGGTAAAGTGCTGGAAGAAGGGGCTGCAAACGACACTTTCAATGCCGAAAAATGACAACACCAAGAAATGAATCGCAGCGTAATTCAACTTAGAAAATAAATCGAAAAAAAATGCGATGTAAAGGGAACTAATCAAGATTAACCGCGTCTTATAAACACATTCTGAATATTTATCGATACTCAAAATAATTGGAATTGCAGCTAGGCAACAAATAAGTTCAGCCCTATGAGCATAGGGGTTCTACGTGATTAGGGTGAACTTAGGCAGTTAACAACGCTGCAGCTTCAAGTATCAAGAGTAGAATGGATTACACTCTAGAATGGATATAGCAAAACTGGTTTGGCCGCCAAAAGAAAAATGTCGCATGGATGCGGCATTTTTCGTTTCTGGTGTATATGAAAAATCAACTCAGTGATTATGAAGGTTTGCTAAAACTGACGGACTTTAAACAGGGTTAGCTAGTAGTCGGGTCACAGTAGCAGAGCGGCTTCGCTCAACCCACTCAGGCCATTACTTATATCCCACTGCCTAGTGGTGCTTAGTTAGGCAGTGAGTAATCAATATGATCCATGAAGTTTAAGTGAGCCTTGTGATTTGGTCTCTGACGATATCTAGAGCTGATTGCAATTGTGGGCGGCTTAATGGACCTGCCAGTGATATCCTCACTGCTGCTGGCACTTCATACCGACCCACAGCAAACATTTCCGCTTCTCTCACTCTGACCCCATGTTTCAACAACGATTGGTTAAAATGATACCCTGTTAACGGCTCAGGCAAAGGTAGCCACACATTGTAGCCAGGAACGCCGATATGGATTTCGGGAAATACTGTCTTCCAGATCCGATGACGAGCACTGAGTTCCATCGCGATCTCTTCATCTACTGTTTGCATAGCTCCACTAGTTAGCCAACGACACACCAGATCGATGATTAGAGGGCTAACATACATACAACTGGCTCGTAGCGCACGTTGCAACAAATCCTTAAAGGATAGTGGCAAAATGATAAATCCCAGTCGTAATCCACCCGCGAAGTACTTAGAAAAACTACCCACGTATAAAGTAATATCTGGAGCGATAGCTACTAAAGGACTCTTTCGATAGGGCGGCGGGCAGTAGAGCACATCGTCCTCAATAATTAGCACATTGTAACGACGGCATATTTCAATAATTTTCAGTCTTCGACTATCCGTTAACTGGGCGCCGGTCGGATTTTGTATTCCCGGAGTCAGGTAAAGTAGTTTGGGGCGATGTCTCTTACAGTGCAAAACCAGATCTTCAGGATCTAATCCATGTTCATCGACCTTTACAGGCACTAGCTTTCGTTCGGATTGCTGACATGCATAGATAAATTCCGGATAACACAGCCCTTCGGCAAGAATGGTATCTTTGGGACGGCTTAGCGCTTGAATAATCAACGATATTCCGTGCTGACCTCCATGTGTCCATACTAAACGCCGGGCATCAATATTAATATTGAATTTGGTCATCAGCCATTGTCGAAGAGTCTCGTTATGACCATGAATGCCATCAGCAGAGTAGTAATCTAGTACCGCTGCCTGCGCAATTTCTTCGTGAGATAACTCTTTCAACGCGCTTGCAAGAAATTTAGGTTGTGACAATAACAAAGGTCGGCAGCGCGCCAGATCAATGCCTTTTTCTTCCAATACCGGATGATAAAAGTGGTTCAGTTCAGTTTCTCTGTTCCGAACATAAGTACCGCTTCCTACTTTTGGCTCCGTTAACCCCCTTCGCTCGAGCTCCTGATAAGCCCTTGTCACCGTTCCAACCGTCACACTCAACCGATAAGATAAAATCCGCTGGGGGGGTAATTTAGTATCCGGTTCGAGTTCTCCGCTTTCTATCACCTCAGCAATCGCATCAGCCAGTGCCATAAACTTAGGTCCGGAACGACCCGATATATCAGGGACTAACATTGTCTCTCTCCAAAGGGGTACAATTAATTATTGTATTCAGGATAGATAAGGCCTGACAAAAAGGAAATCAAAGAATTGTCACCATGACGCATTAACTTTAGGTCTTTCCATTTCCCCCCTTTATTCTCAACTCGTTCACACTTATTTGAGAGGAAAGGAAATGACGACATTATGGAGCTTAATGCCAGCCATGAGTTTATTCGCGTTTGTTACGGCCATAACGCCGGGACCAAATAACTTATTGCTCGCCAACTCAGGGGCACAATTTGGTGTTCGAAAATCATGGCGACACCTGATTGGTATCCGTATCGGTGTGATTGGACTAATCCTACTTTGTGCGTGTGGTGTCGTTGTCGCTTTGCAGAATCATCCGAATTGGTATCTAGCAATAAAATACGTAGGTCTGGCTTACATGTTCTGGTTGATAATAAAGCTGTTGTGTACCAACCCTTTCTCGGGTAAGCCCACCAAGAACAAACCAATCAATGTGACTCAAGCTGCGTTGTTTCAACTGGGGAATATGAAGGCTTGGATGGCATCACTTGCTTTGGTCACAAGCTATAGCCTACCCTCGAGCTATTGGTTCTCTGTCGCATTAATTACATTCGTGTTTACGACATTCGGGTTGTTGGCCAATATAACTTGGGTCTGGGTTGGTCAACAAATCCGAGTTTATCTCGATAGCGCATTGAAACAACGCCTGTTTAATATCAGCCTCGCAGCGATAACGTTTATATCATTGTTGCCGGTTTTGGAGCACTCTATCTGAATAACAAAGATTAGAATTTTGTATGTCTAAAAGTGTTGATTATCTAAATTCGGATTTCGAGTTGTAACGCACTTTGGGGCAGAAGTGTTTTAGCTTACCTGCCCCCTATTGAACAATGTGAAGGCGTAAATATCAGCAGCAAGTTCGATAGTTTTACTCAGCGGCATTCCGGCCATGGTTCGCATTGATATCAATACCAATCATCACGGGCGCGCACCTTGAGGCTTGTCTTGAAATTAACGATACAAAGACTTGGTCGACTCTCTGACGATTAAATCAATCGGCGGTAAACGAGCTTCATGTCGCTCACCTGATAAAAAGTTCAAGATCGACTGGGCACATACCTCTCCAATCTCTTCAATCGGTTGCCTCAAAGTCGTTAATGCTGGCGTGAAATACTTCGACGTTGGTAAGTCATCAAAGCCAATCACAGACACATCTTCTGGCACTTTATAACCGTGATCGTGTAGCGCCTTAATCGCCCCGTAAGCGGTTTGGTCATTGGCTGCGAACAGAGCGGAAAAGTGAACCTTAGATTCAATCAACTCTACCGTTTTCTCATAACCAGATTCACTGCTGAAATCGCCCTGTTTGACGAGTTTTGGCATCACTTTAATGCCCGCCTCTTGAAGAGCTTTCTTGTAACCTTCAAAGCGACTTCCCGCATCTGGTTGGCTTGAAAGACCCTTAATATGAGCAATGTTCACATGTCCCTGTTGCAGCAAGTGCAGAGTCGCCATATAGCCACCCAGCACATTATCGATATTGATCGAGCGAACATTATCTTCAACGATGTCGTAACCCACCGCGACAATCGGAATGTCTTGAGCGTACTTGGCGATGTCGTCTTTGGTAATACTGCCCGTCACGATGATCATGCCATCCACGTTACTTTTAGCTAAGTACTCCAGCGCATGTATCTCGAGCTTTTTTTGCCAGTGCCCCGTCGCGATGACCAATGAGTAGCCTTGAGCTATCAGTGTCTTCTCCATGTCATTAAGGATCCGACTGGTATAAGGGCTGTCTGGGTGTTGCACCAATACACCAATCGTCAATGAACGGCGGTTGATATTCTCCTGCATTTGAAAGTTAGGCTTGTAGCCAGTGTCTTTGATCGCTTGCTCGATGTTCTGGCTTTTATCATCCGACACATAAGTGGTTCGATTAAGAAAACGAGAAACCGTGCTTGGGGAAACGCCAGCGAGTCTCGCTACATCGTATACGGTGGTTTTTTTAGTTTTAGTGCGCATCTCGATACCCTAATCCAGTGACATTTGGGGAGCCCGAAAGCTCCCCCTATTTCAACCTGCATACCACTGCTTTTGTTGAAACTCGTGTCATTTAGTTAATACATGTAGGCGAAAATCATCCCCGGTCTAAAATAACGACCTGCGGTATATTTCAAGCCGGTACTCAACAGCCATTTGTGAAGAACAATGGCTTGCTCCGCTGAAATTTCGCCTTGCAGCATACTAACAAATTTATCACTGTCTTTAGTCAGGCTAGGACTCACTCGACCGTCAGATAGCACACACTTTTGTAATTTAAGGACAGTAAGCCACTTTTTCGCATCACCTTGTGACAATTTAAAAGATTCTGAAAGATCTTCCTCATCAAATGAGACTGAGCAGTTGAACCCTTCTGGCGCTGCAAATGGAATTTTTGAATAGTCATACAGCGCGGTATACACGGTATCCATCAATGTTTCCGCTTGCTGAGATTTACCCGCCAGACTCAAGGCTGTCGCAACACTAAACTGCACACCAATCCACACATCTTGTGCTTGGAACGCTTCATGTGGTGAACCGTCGGCCAGTGTCATGTTCGCGACACCAAGCTTAGGGCTATTAATCTCAAAGTTGTGCTTATAAACATAATCTAGGGCACGTTGGATATTCTCTTGCGGGAAAATGCCTTCTAGTCCGATTAGCTTTAAGTAGCTGTCTGCCAATAGAGCATCGCCAAAGCTGTTGTCTGAATCAGGTACTAAATCTAAGTAGTCTTGTGTAAAGGCTTGTGGCGCAGTCTCGCTCAATAAGCGCTTCTTAGAGACTCTTTGAGACACCTTGCTGATGCTGATTGAAGTATCTGTTTCATTGAGATACTCATTAAGAATGTTCTTATCGGCAATCGCATCGCCAGTCAGTGAAAGCCCTAATGCTTCCAAGTCTTTGTAGCCCAGACCTGTTAAATGCTTAGCTTGAACGGGCGTGACGAAAAAGTGGTAGTAACCCTCTTTGTCATCCCACAAGCTTTGCTCAACTGTTGCTAACGCCTTTTTCGAACGCGTTAAGTAACCGCTAGCTAGATCGCTTTCGCCCATCAATTGTGCAAGTTCACTCGCGGCTTGTAGGCCAGCAACCCAAAGGCTCGCACAGTAAATTGAGATACCATGTGACGCTAGGTTATCGAAGGTATCGTCTGTGCCTCGAGTTAACGGTAAATCATCACCTTCAGCAATCAAGTTCGATAAGAAGTCGATGCTCTCAGTGACAGCCTGCCAGCACTCTTCAACCACAGAGATATCTTGGGTGTTTTGATAATGGCGGTACACCATAAGAATGTATTTCGGTGCTAAGTCCTTCCATTCCTTGACATTGTGCCAGCTGTAAGCATCGGGCTGGATGTCGAATGGGCTGCCCAAGTCGTGGATTACCGCGCCTCGAATAGCACGTACGCCTTGGTACTTGTCATCAATCAATTCAGCATTGGGTGTCGCTTCGTATTCCCAGTATCGGCGCTCGGTAAAGTCTTCCGCCAAAATGGCTTTCGAGAACTCTTTCATCACGCAGCCATCAAGCTCAGGCAGCAAGTAAAGCAGAGAGAATGAGCCATAGAAATAAACATCCAGAGAGTTAAAGAATGGGTAATCGACACACTCTTTCACCAAGAACTTATCTTCTTTATCCCATACCGTTGATTCGGCTAGGAAAGACAATGAATTCATCGCCATCGTCGCATAGCGCAGTGCCGATTCAGGCTGTGATATTTTGCTTTGAGCTTGCTCTAGGAAAGCGGTCTGTTGCTCAACGATTTTCTGCTCAATGATTTCAAGCTTTGCCAATAAATCTTCTAACATCGGTAAGGCAGGTTTCGCTTGAGGATAGAATTGCGTGTAAGCCTTGTCCGAGTTCCAACCATTAAGCATCACTTTGCTATGTGCCATCACTTGAGCAAAACGCAGGTCAACAGACTCACCCGGCTCCAATTCAACCTTTACCACAACAAGTGCGCTCAATGCTTCGCGCCCTGTGTAAATGCCAGTTTGGAATTCAGCGTTAGTGCGGCCGGTTTTCAATGCGAACTCGGTTTGCTGGGTCACTTTCGAAGTATAAAGCGTTGGCTTAACAGACACCGATACCTTGCCAGATTCAGTCAAACGGTTTTCGGCTTGAACACCAAACACCACCTCACCCTCGATGTCACTTTGATAAGGGGACTGACTAGTGAGCTGAACACCAGTAAAACCGTGGCTTTCACCATCGACATTCACTGCTTGATGCTGCTGAGCAATCGGGTTTTGAGATAAGGTACACGCCGAATCTTGAATCCCATCACGACCTTTTCGGTAGGTTGAACCAATCAAGTTTTGTAGAGGTTGAGCAAGCGTAATCACGCGTGTTTGCTGTGATTCATTAGTAATCTGGAAGTGGTTCCAGTGCATCGGCAAAGAACAGAGACGCTTATCCTCTTTAACGATCGGTGAGACTACCTTTCGCTTTATATTAATACCATCAAAACTATTATATTTATATTCAGCCAATGGATACAAAGCTTGATATTCTATATCTCTGCCATTAACGCTATCTATATGATTACTATTACCCGCGGTAAGTGATAATAACTTCGTTGTATCATTTGTTAATAAACCATTAAAGAAATCTAAGGCAACATATAATTGACAAACTGTTGAAGCCGAATCTTCTTCAATCAACAATTGAGTCTTATTTGAAAATTCAACGTTCCACTTTATAAAGTTATCTTT
>NZ_JAKJSY010000096.1:0-12936 GCF_050337445.1 Vibrio minamisatsumaniensis
AGACGATGCTCATAACCCTAAAAGGATGAGCAATTTGGTGGCGTATTCTGCCTTAGGTCCCATACGCTGGCAAAAGAAAAAGCAGTATGGAAAACGGAATGTCTCAGAGAATGCGATGCACCGTTACAAAACAATTATAGGCCCCAAATTACACAGTAGAGACTTTAACAATCAACAACAGGAAATGATGCTAGGCGCATCAATATTGAATAGATTTACCCAGCTTGGTATGCCCGAGAGCTACCGAGTCGCCTGATGGCATCAAAAGACAGAGTGGGTTGAGTACGGAAACAAAGCCGTTTCACGCCACACGGTGACATCATGCTTTAACTCTGGGTTTTCCAATGCGACGCGTTGCTTTACAGCTTGCCACTCATCCAGCGACAAAGAAGCGGACACCGGGTGCTTTCGATACAGCCACTGAGCCATCTCTTTCTCAACCTTCATGATCACAGGCCAGTTGTCGTACAGGGTATCATCCAAGTCAAAAGTCATCGCTTTAATGACTTTCAACCCTCGATAAATTCGCATAGTAAACCTTAATCTAATCTTTGCTCTTCTTACGCGCTCTTGGGTGAGCTTGATCGTAAGCTTGTGCTAAATGTTGGAAGTCTAAGTGAGTATAAATTTGGGTGGTCGAGATATTTTCATGGCCAAGCAACTCTTGCACAGCACGAAGGTTTTGGCTTGACTCCAGCACGTGTGTAGCAAAGGAGTGACGCAGTTTATGTGGGCTAATATGACTGGCAACGGCCTGCTTCTTACCCCACTCTTCCATACGCTTCTGAACACTGCGATGAGAAATACGGGTCCCGAGTTTAGAGACAAATAATGCGGTCTCACCCGGCGAAGCCAATTCACCGCGTACTTTTAACCATTTATCGACCCACTCTTTGGCTAATCCTGAAAACGGGGCTTTGCGTTCTTTATCGCCCTTACCAATCACTCGGATTTCGCCCTGCCGAGCCAACACATCTTTCAAATTGATACCGACCAGCTCGGCTAATCGTAACCCCGCACCATACATCACTTCCATCATCGCTCGATCACGAATTGACAGTGGATCGTCCTCATTCACATCGAGCAGTTGACCCACCTCGTCCACGTCGAGGTTTTTAGGCAAAGGGCGTTGTTTGCGAGGTGCTGAGACCCCTTTGGCTGGATTAGCGGTCATTTCGCCACGCAACACCAGGAAATCAAAGAAGCTGCGCAATGAAGATAAGCGCGTTGCAATGCTGCTCGCCTTCATTCCCTCACGCATGCCTTTACTGGCAAGTTGTCTGACCCACGCCGCATCAACTTGTCCCCAGTCTTTCACCCCTAACGTAACTAAATGACCGGCCATGGTTTCAAGTTGTTGTTTGTAATTACGTTGGGTGTGTAGGCTGAGTCCCTTCTCACTTCTCAGATATTCATAGAAGCGAGAAAGTGGCGTTTGAAGACTGTTAGGAAGAGGTATTTTGGGCTCTAGGCTCATTATTTATCTGCCAAGGTAAGGTGTCCGCCAGATGCGCAACAACAAGCGCTAAATGACGTAAAAAGAGCGTATCCATATGGGGTTGAAAATGCCCGCCATCTTCACTAGAGAAGGCGAGTAAACCCAATGGAGACGGCTTAGCAAGCGGTAACACTACATAAGAGCCTAGCTCTGGAACTGGGTAATCACCAAACAAATCGTATCTATCGGCTTTTCTCAAGCGCCCAAGATAAGCATCTTTGCCATTGAAATGGTTAAGCGAAAACTTAGAGTAACCCTCAGCACTCAACTGATAAAAGCCAGATTGCGAAAGAATTCGAACATGAGCCTTAAGCCCAAGATCTAACGCTTTTTGTTCAACCGCTTTTATCACCTGCATGAAGTCACTGCATTTCAGCACTTGCGCTTGCAGATCCATAAACTCATAGAAGGTTTTATCGTTATTTGCTGCCAACGACATCAAGCCCGTGATCTCTTCTTCAAGCTCTTCGATTCGATGACGCTGGCGTTTCAGCTGCACCTCAACCAAAGATACAGCGCCCTGCTCAACGTTGTTGATTACAAGGCGATCGACCAAATCTTTTCGGTCTTGGAAAAAATCAGGGTGATCACGTAAATATTCCGCGACCACTTCTGCGGTAAGTGTATCGGCTTCAACGTAAGACAAAACCTATCCTTTATTTTTATGACTCTATTTATTATGGCGCGTTATTAGCAAGAGAGTTGACCATCAAACACATGCGTTGCAGGGCCTGTCATAAACAGAGGTTTACCTGGCCCTTGCCAACTAATCTGTAAATCACCACCCGGTAAACGAACCTTCACATTCTCAGCCAGTAAGCCTTGAGTAATGCCAACGGCAACTGCGCCACACGCACCGCTGCCACAGGCCTGAGTTTCACCCGCACCGCGCTCGTAAACACGCAGGCGAACTTCTTCACGGTTAATGACCTGCATAAAGCCAGCATTAACACGCTCAGGGAAGCGTTCGTGTGATTCAAGTAGTGGGCCTAAGGCCTCTACATCCGCCGTGTCGACGTCATCGACCACGGTCACCACATGTGGGTTACCCATGCTTACCGCACCACAGAACAAGGTGTGTACATCCGTTCTTAGAATATACGTCTTCTCTGGCTGCTTCGCCTTAAATGGAATCTTGCTTGGTTCGAACTCAGGAATGCCCATGTTCACCGTGATCAGATCATTCTCTTCAATCTTGAGCACCATTTTACCTTTTTTGGTGCTGACATTGATGCTGTACTTATTCGTTAAGCCTTTCATGCGAACAAATCGTGCAAAACAACGAGCACCATTCCCACACTGCTCCACTTCACTGCCATCGGCATTGAATATGCGGTAATGGAAGTCCGTTTCTGGATCATAGGGAGCCTCAACCACAAGTAGCTGATCAAAGCCCACGCCAGTGTGACGATCCGCCAAACGACGGATCAAATCTGGAGAAAAGAAAATATTTTGAGTAATGCAGTCCACGACCATGAAATCATTGCCCAAACCATGCATTTTAGAAAAGTGGAAGTGCATAACGCTTAAAATTACTCCGGAATAATGTTTTCAAGTTCCCACAGACTCGTCAACTCTTCACGCTGACGAACCAAGTGAGTTTTATCGCCATCCACCATCACTTCAGCCGCACGCGAACGAGTGTTGTAGTTGGATGACATCGCGAAGCCATAAGCACCCGCAGAACGAACAGCCAGCAGATCGCCTTCTTCAAGCACAAGGTCACGATCTTTGCCTAGGAAATCCCCTGTCTCACAGATAGGACCAACCAAGTCGTACGTCACGGCTTCACCCTGACGAGGGATCACTGGCACAATATCTTGCCAAGCTTGGTAAAGTGCCGGGCGCATCAGGTCATTCATTGCCGCATCAATAATGGCAAAGTTTTTATACTCTGTTGGCTTGAGGAACTCGACTTTTGTTAATAGTACACCAGCGTTGGCTGCAATCGCTCTGCCAGGCTCGAAAATCAGCTCTAGATCAGAATGCTTGTCTAAACGAGCCAATAAGGCTTTTGCGTAGTCAGAAGGCTGTGGTGGTAATTCATCACGATAAACCACACCCAAGCCACCGCCAACATCAAGGTGTTTGATGTTGATACCGTTGGCGCGTAGCTGGTCAATCAGTGCAAGTAGGCGATCGGTGGCATCAATGAAAGGTTCGATATCCGTTAACTGAGAACCGATGTGGCAATCAATACCGTGGATAGATAAGTTATCGAGTGTTTTTGCAAATGCATAGACGGCAGGCGCACGGTCAAAAGCAATACCAAACTTGTTATCACGCAGACCCGTAGAGATATAAGGGTGAGTGTTGGCATCAACGTCTGGGTTGATACGCAGTGATATCGGCGCTTTAACACCCAGCTCACCAGCCACTTTATTCAGTCGCTCAAGCTCTGGCTCAGACTCTACGTTGAAACACTTAATGTTCAACTCAAGTGCACGCTTCATTTCAGCGGCTGTTTTGCCAACACCTGAGAACACGACCTTAGCCGGATCACCACCGGCTGCAACCACACGCTCTAACTCACCACCAGAAACAATGTCAAAACCCGATCCCAAACGCGCAAGTGTATTCAACACGCCAAGGTTCGAGTTAGCTTTAACGGCATAACACACCAAGTGTGGATGATCACCAACTGACGAATCAAACGCATTCCAGTGGCGTTCTAATGTGGCACGAGAATATACATACAGCGGGGTACCATATTGCTCTGCTAATTGTGAAAGTGCGACGTTCTCAGCCCAAAGTTGGCCATCTTCCTGATAGTTGAAGTAATCCAAAGTTCTTATCCCTTATAAATAACGATTTCTGCGTGTTTTCACTTATTGTGATGGTTCAGTCTGCTGCACAGGATCAGGATTGTACAACGGACCCGTTTGACCACAACCAGAAAGCCCGACAACGGACACCATAAACAGAGCGGTAATTAATTTTTTCATTTTGCATATCGTGATTATTAACTCAATGCCCCCTATAATCGCACCACACTCAGGAAAAGCAATAGGATAGAAAGGATGAATGAGACTGAATTTCATCAGTTGGTCGATATACAGATGCAAAACATCGAAGAAGCTATCGATGAATCAGAGGCTGATATTGATTACGAAGTGACTGGCAATGTGATGACGCTGGAATTTGAAAACCGCAGCCAAATCATTATTAACCGCCAAGAGCCCATGCGTGAGATCTGGTTAGCGTCTAAATCTGGCGGCTTCCACTTCAAACTTATCGATGATAAATGGACATGCTCTAAGACAGGTATGGAACTGTTTGAGATGGTCAAAGAAGAATGCGTGAAGCATGCTGGTGAAGAGATTAACTGGGTATAAATGTTGTTATACAAAATAAAAAGGAGTGAATTTACCACTCCTTTTTGTCCCTTTCTCGCAAAAGCCCTAGATATTGACTATCTTTGAATTTCGAGAAGACAAGGTAGCATCATTGCGGTAAGGCACAACATAAGAATGGCCTTCTTCCGGATGAACAATTTGATAATACTGAGGCAGATTGAAATTAATCAACTTAGATGACACATTCGTTTCATCTTTTACTGAGGTGTAGAAAGAGTTCACGCTTGCGATCATCACATCTTTCTCACCACTGTACTGGTGATACATCTCAACTTGATTCGATTCATCCAAAACATAAATATTGAAGCCTTTCTCCGTGTCTTCAAAGAAGAACTGGATTAAACCCTCACTTGCAAAACCATCAACCACTTCCGGTAATTGATACTCTTGCTCTTTGTCCAACATCTGTAAAGGTGAACCTTTCAGTTTGTTGGTTGAAATACTTCGGTAAAAATCAACCGAGTTTTCCAGCATCTGTACCGACACGCCGCGACGCTCGAAAAACAGACCAAACATCTTGTTCGCTAAACGGATAGCCTTAAAACGACGACGTTTTTCAGGTTCAATCGGTTTCAATCGCAAATCAATGCATTCAGCCAACAGTTGGTACACCATGTTACGCATCACGCCACGTAGATTTTTGCTGTAACAGAACACATCGACTGATTCTGGCGGTAAAGCGTCTTGGTGCATTTTACCCAAGACTGTTTTAAGGGCATCTAACATCGCGGTATCCCCCTGGAAATGAAGCGTACGTACTTCATGCCAAGAGTTACGATAAACCAGATCAACACTGCCGACTAAACTCTTGCCTTCCTCACCAAAACTGAAAATATCGGTATTCTTAAGATCTACCTTCAATTCCCGAGGGCTTAATTCAGACGTCGGATCATTTTCAAAGTTGATAAACATTGCCAACTGACTTATCTCACACGGACTCGCCAATGCTTGCATACTTGGGCGGCGCTTACGCAAAGAAAACGTATTACGCAGGTCACTGACCATTTGATAGAACTTATCGATATCAATGTGGGCATCACGAACCACAGAGTGCAAACGTGTCGATTCAGTAATCAAACCATTAAAGAACGACCAAGCAACCAATTTACTCAAGTACTCATGGTGCTCTAGAGAAGGTTGCCCCAAAATACGGTGCGCAATCAGCGGCTGTTTATACAAATACCAACCCGCTTTGTTGGACTGACTCTGACGAACTTCAATAAAGCTCAAATCAGGTTCGTGGAGATCCGGGGAAATCTGCGGATTCAGTAGCGTCACTTTGCCGGGTAAAACCTCAAACGCCGCATAAAGCTTACGCGCCAAGATACTGATATCTTGTGGGCTAATGGCTGAAGTAATATCGTTACGGCGTGCAAACTGAATCAAATTACGATAACTCAACATCAATGCATCAAGCAGTGCATGGTGCACCACTTTAACCTGCTCAACCTTCCAATTACGACGATTATCAAGTTCCGCAATGGTTTCATGCCCCCAGTTCCAAGACTTCGTCATCTCGGTTAAGGCTTCACGACGCCACAACACAGAGCCGATATCCGCTTCACGTGACAATTTCTCGTGAGTCTTAAGGTAAAAACAGCGTCTCACTAAATCCAATCGAGTATGGTCATTAATACGCTCTAAATAGCGTGTCACCTTCTCTAACATCAGATAATAACTATCCATGCCGTACAGATCAGGCTCATCAGCGAAGAATCGACGCTTAGTATCAATACTCAGCAATTGAGTATTTGGGTATTCCCATGAATAAGCTTCTAACAGGATCGCCTTCAAAACGGATTTATACGGTGAGTCGATACTCTTATAGAGTTGCCATAAGTTCGAACCAAAATACTCTTCCGCAGGAATGCGGTTCAGCTTACCGAAATCAATCCACTGCGAGCAATCAAGATAACCATCCTGACATAAGCCTTGGACATATTGGTCATAACACTCCTCCATTTCAGGAGGAATAATCTGCCACAACAACCGTTGGCCAGCTAAACGAACAGCTGAACGGTAGAACTCATCAAGCAGCAATAAATGCTGTGAGGATCCACAGTTATCACCGGTCATCTCTTCCGAGTGGTTCGAGCGGAAACGCTTTTCATCCATCAAGAAGAAGTTGGCTTCAACCCCCAAAGTTTCAGCCCAATCAGTAATAAGCAGACATTTATTTGTCAGGCTATCACGTGATGCACCATCCATATCAGAAGAAACACATACCCAAATATCGAGATCACTTGAGGTACTTTGGCCAATAGAGGAGGTGCTCCCCATGGTATAGAGACCAAGGATTGCAGGTTCAGCAGATTCGGTTAGCTTGCCACCCAGCGTCAATTCGGTATCAGAAACAAATTGCTTTTGGAATGCGTTCAGCGTGAAGCTACGAATGCCAAAAGGAACTTGTTGATCGAAATAACCGGGCATCATGGGATGATTGAAATGAAGCAGTGCAGGAATAAGATTAAAAACTCGTTGGCTTTGCACACTCATCAGCGCCAACGCACGCTCAATGCGTTGTTGATTTAGATTGTCTAATCGTTGAATCAAAGTCTGAGTGTAAGCCTTCAAGGTAAGTCCTTGGTTTGAGATAAAATGCACTTCTGTTTAGTTACTGAACGAATTTGGCAACAAAACGTGATCAATTTAACACTTTCACCCTTAATGGTAAAGCAAAGGAATCCGTCTTAATGGCCAATTCTTTAAAGACAAAAAGTTAAACTCACGGCGCCGTAGTGTCCTCTTTATTGACTATTTCTAATAATAGCCCATGTTTCAAATGAGATGCCAATCACACTATTTTGGCGATATTATAAAAATATCAAAGCGATCAAAGTATGGAATGATCAAACAGTAAGAATTTTTACCTCATAATGGTAGGATTAAGCTATTAAAGAATCTATGCCGGAAACACCATGACAAATTCAGCACCAATCCGTATCGCGACCAGAAAAAGCCCTCTTGCCCTTTGGCAGGCGTACTTTGTCAGGGATGCACTTCTAGCGGCTCACCCTGGTTTAGAGGTTGAGTTGGTTACTATGGTGACCAAAGGTGACATCATCCTAGACACCCCACTCGCAAAAGTAGGGGGGAAAGGATTGTTCGTTAAAGAGCTTGAAGTGGCCATGCTAGAAGGTCGTGCTGATCTCGCGGTTCACTCAATGAAAGATGTCCCTGTCGACTTCCCTGAAGGTCTCGGTCTGGTGACGATCTGTGAGCGTGAAGATCCTCGTGATGCTTTCGTATCAAACACTTACAACAATATTGATGAACTGCCACAAGGTGCTGTTGTGGGTACATGCAGTCTTCGACGTCAATGTCAGTTATTGGAATACCGCCCTGACTTGATCATCAAAGAACTGCGCGGCAACGTTGGGACTCGTCTCGGCAAACTCGATGACGGTCAATACGATGCGATCGTACTGGCGGCGGCTGGCCTTAAACGTCTAGAGCTAGAAGAACGTATTCGTAGTTTCATCGAACCAGAACAGTCTCTACCGGCTGTAGGTCAAGGCGCTGTTGGTATTGAGTGTCGTCTTGACGATGAACGTCTAATCAAGCTTCTTGAGCCGCTCAATCACCAAGACACAGCCGATCGAGTACTTTGTGAACGTGCAATGAACCTGACCCTAGAAGGGGGCTGCCAAGTTCCTATCGGCAGCTACTCACTATTAGATGGCGACACAATCTGGCTGCGTGCGCTTGTCGGTGAACCCGATGGTTCTAAAATGGTTCGCGGCGAGATCTCAGGTTCTCGTCAGGATGCTGAAGCGCTGGGTGTGGCTCTGGCAAATCAACTGCTGGATGACGGTGCGAGAGAGATCTTAACGAAACTCTACGCAGACCAAGAATAATCATGACTGTGTTGGTAACTCGTCCCGGTTCAGAGGGAGAATTGCTTTGCCAACAACTCGCGGATGAAGGGATTCAGGCAATCCATCATCCGCTGATTCGTATCGTGCATAATCCAGATTCAGTGGATTTAAGCCCCTTAATCAATAGCAGTGATATCATTATCGCAGTCAGTCACCATGCTGTGACCGCTGCCCAAAACATCCTTTCGAAGACTTCTTTTATTTGGCCCACTTCGGTGCTTTATCTTGGCGTTGGTCAAAAAAGTGCGCATATTTTAAGCAAAGCCTGCAAACAAAAAGTACACTACCCTCAAGTTAGTGACAGTGAACATTTGCTTAAACTGACTGAACTGAAGAACGTAGAAAATAAATCTATTTTGATACTACGTGGCAATGGTGGGCGTGAACTCATCAGAGACTCTTTACTCGACCGAGGTGCACAAGTCTCTTATTGTGAGACCTATCATAGAGAATATATTCCCATTAACGACCACAATACCTATCAAACATGGATAGACAAAAACATATCCAAAGTTGTGATCACGAGTCTGGAACAATTGGAGTATCTCTACTCAATCACCCCTGATGAGTATTTGGCTTGGCTTTCAACAAGACAACTGTTTGTCCCGAGCCAACGAATAGCAGATCGAGCACAACAACTCGGCTTCTCAAACGTGACCAATACTCAAAGTGCGACGAACCAAATATTACTGGCTGCTCTCCAGCCTTAGCTAGAAACAGGAAATAAGCATGACAAGCAAAAAAAATAACGAGCATATTGAACCTGAACAGAAACAAGACATTCAGCCAGTAGTTACTGAAAACGAAAAAACTGAATCAACAGAGACAAAACAACCAAAGCACAAACTTAATGCCTCTGCGTCAAATACCGCGCAACCTCAAGCAGAACATAAAGAGCAAATAGAGAAAGCAGAGAAGCAAGGCAAACGAGGTGTCAAACTGGGCGCGATTGCGATCGCTATTTCTGTTATTTTCAGCGGCGGTATTGCGTTTCAAATGCAGCAAAAAAGCGCTGAATATTCAAAACAAATCGCCGCTCTTCAAGCACAACTGAAAAATACCCAATTAGCAGTAAATAAAGACCTGCAAACCATCAAGCAAGAGACTATCCAAGCAGCTGCACACGCGGTGGAGAAAACTCAAGTCGTACAATCTCAACAACAGAAGAGCATTCAAAGCTTGCAGTTGGCAGTGGCTGATGTGAAAGGTCGTCGTCCAAATGATTGGTTACTGGCTGAAGCCGATTACCTCGTAAAACTCGCAGGACGTAAACTGTTCCTTGAGCATGACGCTGTCAGCGCAACCAAATTAATGGAAAGCGCCGATCAACGTATTGCAGCGCTCAATGACCCAAGCTTGGTATCACTGCGCCAATCAATGACCAACGATATTACTAAGCTTCGCACGATTCCTCTGATCGACCGTGATGGCTTAGTTCTCCGTATCACAAGCCTACAACAGCAAGTCGATACGCTACCGCTTGCCAATGCGATTCTACCTGAAGCTGCGGTAGTGGAGAAAAAGGCGGTCTCGCAAGATATTAACGACTGGCAGAATAATCTGCTGACGTCGATAAAAGACTTTTCAGAAAACTTCATCACCTTCCGTAGCCGCGATGGTGAAGCCATACCGTTACTCTCACCAGAGCAGCACTTCTACTTACGTGAAAATATCAAAGCCAAACTGGAGACCGCCATTCGTGCCGTCTACAAAGAGCAAAGTGATATCTATACTACAGCTCTACAAACGGCTAATGAGTGGTCAAAGTCATATCTAAACCAAGATAGCAACTCTGTAATTGAATTTGAGAAAACAATCAAGCAGTTGAGAGAGCAAAATATCTCCGTGAAATACCCTGTAAAACTTGAATCTCAACATGAATTGTCAGACGTAATACGCGAACGCCTACGTCGTGAAGTCACCGTTATGACCACGGAGGAAAAATAATGATTCGTTGGATTTTTCTTTTTCTCATTCTAGGTGCAGGGCTGGTAGTTGGAACTCAATTCTCAGGTCAGCAAGGCTATGTCCTGATCTCTATTGCGAATAAAACCATTGAAATGAGCGTCACAACTCTGGTTATCTTTGTGATTGCTGCTCTCGCAGCTTTATTCGGATTAGAGTACCTATTTAAAAAGCTTGTTAACGCAAGTTCAACGACTTGGAACTGGTTCAGTGTACGCAAACTTAAACGCTCTCGTCGTTATGCCAATGAAGGCATCATTAAACTTCTAGAGGGTGACTGGAAAGGCGCAGAGAAAAAGGTTACTCGCTGGGCTAACCATCACGACATGCCTCTACTGTGTTATTTGGTTGCTTCTCAAGCAGCACATGAACAAGGTAATATCAGTAAGCGCGATAAATACATCGAACTCGCGAGCCAACAAGATAATTCATTGCTTGCCGTTGAGCTCACCAAAGCGAAACAACAAATCAGTGATTCGAACTATGAAGCGGCATTCGATACACTATCAAACCTACAGCGTTCGTACCCAAATAACACCGCTGTGCTTGACTTGCTAAAAACCACTTACATACATCTTCATCTGTGGCAGCCATTATTGGAATTAACGCCTAAGCTAGCTAAAAACAAACTTCTTACAACTGATGAGCACATTGAATTAGAGCAAAAAGCACAATGCGGCTTACTTCACAATGTCGCTCAGCAACAAGGTAGCGAGGGGTTAATCAGTCATTGGAATAAGCTTTCAAGGAAGAAGAAACAAAACCCACATCTTATTTCATGTTTTGTAAAACAGCTGATCGCACGTAAAGCCGATTCAGAAGCCTTCACAGTGATTAAAGAAAACATTGCTAAGAGCGGCTCAAATGACCTCTACATGCTCCTACCCGAGCTTAATCTAACCGATCACCACCCAGTTGTGGTGATGCTAGAGCGCGCTATCAGTAAAGATGCGAGCAATGCCGAAGCACATAGCGCATTGGCTCAGTTCTACTTAAGAGAGCAGAAGTGGGCAGAAGCACAAAACCACCTTGAAAAGGCGTTGACACTTCGCTCAAATGTATCGGATTACGGGTACCTGTCTGATGCACTAGAAAAGCAGAACTTAACCAAAGCAGCTCACGAAGTTTCTCGTAAAGCGCTCGCTCTGGTTCAGTCGGCTTAAACCGATACAACGAACATGAAGCCGATGCCCTGCATCGGCTTTTTTGTATCTGCTACTTACCCCTAGATAACTTCTACCATAGCTATAAACCAAACGCCTCGAACCCTACCCATCCAATGCCACTAAACCAACTAATCATGAAATTGCTCAATCGAGCCTCTCAAACAGACGGAGAACGACTTTAATTGTATCTGTATGTCGTTTAAACAAGCCCATAGAAGAGACTCAGGGGGAGTCATAGAGAAAAAGGATAGCTTTACGCCCAAGAGTAAATGAGTCTCACCTTAAGAGAAGGCGTTTAAAGATATTTACCCGCAGACAGATGCCCACTTAATATTCAAACGATAAAAAGATTAAAACCGACCTTTACGTAACTGCTCTCTTGAGTCAATTCTTTGAAGTAGAAGGGTAGAGCAAGTGTTTTCAAACCAACAAAACCGAGTCAATAAAAGCGAGGCTTCTTTATCAACCAGCTCTGTTTACTAGGAACTACACCTCTCTGAGACACTCAGAAGGTTATTCATAGAGGCGATTACAACATCGACTAGCGTAATTAAGCCCTATTAGAAAGAACAGGGCCATTATAATAAGTGGCGAAATACCAGAGCTTGCGATCAACGAAAAACGTTTATACAAAACTCGAAGACGAATAATAAAACACATATGCCGGAAACGACGAAAGCCTAATCGTCAGACTAGGCTTTCTAATATATGCCGGAATAGCATCAAGTGCAGGGGCTCGGTGCCTTTACAACACTCATACAACCTAACAACAAAGTATGCGCCCCATAATCCCACGGGGCGTTTTAATTTCAGTGTGAGACGTTCCAAGGCAGAAGAGAGTTAATATCAGGCTCTGGCTTTGCCAGTTCTTTCATACATTTGACCATGTAATCGTAGAGTATCAGTCCGTTCGCTTTCGCCGTCTCGATGATGCTATACAGCAAAGCACTCGCATCAGCACCAAGCGGATTCGTCGAGAATAACCAATTTTTTCTGCCAATGACCAGCGATTTGATTGCGCGCTCTGCTCGGTTGTTGTCGATAGATAAATGCCCATCTTCAACATAGCGTAT
>NZ_JAKJSY010000097.1:0-12120 GCF_050337445.1 Vibrio minamisatsumaniensis
TCAGCTTGCTCTGCCAATAATCGTTTGAGTTTGGCATTTTCAGTGGCGAGCTCCCTTTCTCTATCGCTGATTTTCGCATCTTTTTTGACGGCTTTACGCCACCCATAAATTTGAGATTCATATAGCGAAAGCTGTCGTGCGGCAGCAGAGACACCGACTTTCTCTGCTAACTTAAGCGCTTCGGCTTTAAATTCAGGAGCATGTTTGATTCGTGTTTTCTTAGTTGTCATTGTTCACCTCGTTAGTGATTGTACTCACTTAACTCGGTGTCCAAAACTTCTGGTGCGGATCAAGATCATGCTTTGCCAAGCATAGCTGTTTCGTTACTTTTTACACAAGTTGGAGCTGTCCTTGGAGGTGCTCTTTTAGCTATTGTGTCTTTCCACAGATATCAGGCAATCGAAAAAGCCTTTGATAAAGACCACCTTTGGGGATTTTTGTTTTCTCCTCTACTGGCTCTGATAATAGGGACTCTAGCATTCGCCATTATTCAAAGTGGCTTAGTAGTGTTATCCGGGGGGCTTGATACAAAAGATCATTACACTGCCACTTTAGGGTATCTATCTATTGGTGGTATCGCAGGTTATAACTGGGATGTGTTTATTAAAAAGTTAAAAGATTTATCTAAAAATATAATTACGGAGGAAAAGCCAATTTAATTAAAAAGGAGTACTGTAAGTCCTGACAATTCTAGACGGCTTTCAAAAGTTAAGGCTTCAAGATACTTTTTCTAATCCAATGTTGGCACGTTAGAATCTATACTCTAACGTGTTTTTGTCCAAAAACGAGTTACGAAAGCTCTTTTGTGAGCTCTTTTGTGAGTGATACCGATGGTCAAGAAAAATCATAAACGCCTAGCGACTAGCGAGCCGTGCGAGCGTCAGGAGTGGCTTTATTATTTTACTTTACCATCATTCCCCTAGATACCCTTTTAGCAGGGTGATGGTTCACGCAGTGAGGCCATCGCCTTGCCAAGACTTTGGGTAAAGTCAGCTACAATTTATTTGATTTATTTGTTACTGTTTTTGTAAAGGATATTGCGTATGATTTTATCTAGTTAAGCCTTATAAAATTATCGCCTTTACAAAATCTAGGGTGTTTGTAATGTTTTTTGGTCATTGATATCACCAAACACCTTATACTTACTAGATAATCACTCACTCACCCACCGAGTAAAGATGATTTTTAGTTCATATAAAGATAATTCAAGGAAAAAACTGACGTCTAGGCTAACTCTAAGCGAAAAAAGCTAAGAAGCTAAGAAGCTAAGAAGCTAAGAAGCTAAGAAGCTAAGAAGCTAAGAAGCTAAGAAGCTAAACAATGTCGCACTTTTCTAGCGGCATTATGCAAGAATGACAAAAACCTATACACAGTTAAAGCTAGGAGCAAATCATGTCAAACGGCCGTATTTTACACACCATGCTACGCGTTGGTGATCTAGATAAGTCTATCGCGTTCTACACAGAAGTAATGGGCATGCAGCTATTACGTAAGAACGAAAATAAAGAGTACGAATACACACTGGCTTTCGTTGGCTTTGGTGACGAGTCTCAAGGTGCTGTCATTGAGCTGACTTACAACTGGGGCACGACTGAGTATGACCTAGGTTCTGCTTTTGGACACATTGCGATCGGTGTTGATGACATCTACACAACATGCGATGCGATCAAAGCGGCAGGCGGTAACGTAACTCGTGAAGCGGGTCCAGTTAAAGGTGGTTCGACACACATCGCATTCGTTAAAGACCCTGACGGCTACATGATCGAATTGATTCAGAACAAGCAAGCAAGCGCAGGTCTAGAAGGTTAATCCTTCCACACCACTCTAAACCATCGGTTTAAAATCCTGATGTTAAAAACATAAGAAGCGAGCACTATGCTCGCTTCTTTTTTAATGTGTGCACTAATGATGGAGACCGTGAACAATCGACGCTTCAGAGTCTACTCAAATAATAGCTTAAACCTGTGTACGGCCTAAAGAAATGACAACACGTCGGTTCATGTCTTTACCCATTGGCGAGTTATTGTCGGCAACAGGACGACGCTTGCCATAACCTTGAACTTGAATACGGTCTTCATGTAAGCCCAGTGATTTAAAGTACTCTCGCAACGATTCCGCTCTTCGCTCCGAAAGATTTTGGCTAATATCTTTGCTATCTGTAGAGTCGGTATACGTTGCCACTAACACAAGGTCGATATCTTTATTGTAGCGAATATACTCAGCAATCTGACTTAACCTTTTTCGAGACAACTTGTTCAGTTGGTCACTATTATGCTCATAGTGCAAGATAGTAAAAGAGATATCTTCAAAGCTGTATGGTAATAAGTTGGCTATACAATCACTGAATACATTATATTTTTCTTGGAATAATACAGAAGACAACGACACCTCAATACGTTGATCTCGGCTTTGCCATTCTTGGTAACTGAATGTCGGGTAGCGCCCTTTCTCCAACTCACTCAAAATGCCCCAAGCCGTTTGGCCACCAACATACCCATCAAATTGTTGGAAGAACTTAATGGTTGTTATGCGATCGGCTCTCTCTCCAGGACGCCAAGGCGGTGGCATAGAGACCAAACTTACATTACGCGTGGCCCCCATTGGACGGCGCATTTTAAGTTCAAAGTCCAACAGGATTTTTTTACTCGCATGAGATGAAAACTCGGCTTCACCAAAGTTAGGGATTGGATGAACCAAGCGACATTCAAGTGGCGTGTTAGTGACCATCTCCCATTTCGATTGTTGAGGCGAGGCTCCGTAGTGCTTTTCTTGCGCCAAAACCGTTGAGGATATCAGTAGCGAGAACAGCAATGAGCCTGTTAGGAGTTGTTTCTTCATAGAGTGGAGTATCTCTTAAGCAATTCGTTTAACAATGCGAACAATTGCCGCACCTTTCTGTCCCATTTAAATATGCAAATATCAAGCCGAAATTGATTGGCTAATTTATCTATTATTGCCACTCGCTGGTTTTTATCATTTCTATTTTCTGCAATAATGCAGCCTCAATCACACTTATTGGGCTAACATGACTGTAGAAAACGAAGCTCTGACTCTAAAAAATCGCTTTCGCGGCTATTTTCCAGTAGTCATCGACGTGGAGACCGCCGGTTTTAACGCAAAAACCGATGCATTATTAGAGATCTGTGCCATTACATTAAGAATGGATGAAAACGGTGATCTGCACCCGGCGTCAACGCTTCATTTTCATATTGAACCTTTTGAAGGCGCCAATATAGAGCAAGCAGCATTAGACTTTAACGGTATTAAAGATCCATTTAGCCCATTACGTGGTGCTGTATCGGAGCAAGAAGCCCTTAAAGAAATCTATAAGCTAGTGAGAAAAGAACAAAAAGCTTCAGATTGCAGCCGTGCAATTATGGTCGCTCATAATGCTACATTCGATTTAAACTTCGTCAATGCAGCAAGTGAGCGTTGTAAGCTTAAACGCGTCCCTTTCCACCCATTTGCCACTTTTGATACGGCAGCTCTTAGTGGTCTTGCCTACGGTCAAACCGTTTTGGCTAAAGCTTGCCGCACTGCTGGGATGGAATTTGACAACAAAGAAGCACACTCTGCTTTGTATGACACACAAAAAACCACAGAGTTATTTTGTGGCATTGTAAACAAATGGAAAGCCCTTGGTGGTTGGCCTCTTGTTGACGAATAACATAAATAGACTAGGTAAATACTCGTTGGTATTGCCTTCATAAAAACACAACATCTCGAGAATTATATGAACCCTGTTGTAATTTCAGTTTGCATCATGCTTGTTTTAGCTTTGATGCGCGTAAACGTCGTCGTTGCTCTCACGTTGAGCGCAATTATCGGTGGCGTATCCTCTGGTATGAGTGTCAACGATACTGTCGCGGCTTTCGAAAGCGGATTAGGTGGTGGTGCGGAAATCGCGCTTAGCTATGCAATGCTTGGCACCTTCGCGGTGGCAATCTCTCGATCTGGTATTACAGACTTACTTGCTCAAAGCGTCATAAAACGCATCCACGGCCAAGAAAATAGTGCTGCATCAAATGGTCTAAAATATGGCATGCTTGTCTCTTTAGTCCTAGTGACGATGTCTTCACAAAACGTAATCCCAGTACATATCGCCTTCATCCCAATCTTAATCCCACCTCTGTTAGGTGTATTCGCAAAAATGAAACTAGATCGTCGTCTCGTTGCGTGTGTGCTGACTTTTGGTTTGATTACTCCCTACATGGTACTGCCGATAGGTTTTGGTGGCATTTTCCTAAACAACATCCTGCTTAAGAATCTTCACGAAAATGGGCTTGAAAGCGTGGTAGCAAGCCAAGTACCAATGGCCATGTTATTACCTGCAGCCGGTATGCTCTTTGGCCTACTAACGGCAGTATTTTTTACTTATCGTAAACCACGTCAATACAAAGAAACGTCTCATACTGTTGTTTCAACAGAAGTCAAAGAGATCAATAAGAAGCACGTTCTTGTTGCGGGCGTTGGCATTGTTGCAGCCTTGACCGTTCAGTTGTCTACAGGCTCTATGATCATCGGTGCTCTAGCTGGCTTCATGGTATTTACATTTGGTGGCGTAATTGCGTGGAAAGAGACACAAGATGTCTTCACCAAAGGCGTTCACATGATGGCAATGATTGGCTTTATCATGATTGCAGCGGCAGGTTTCGCAGCGGTTATGAAGCAAACTGGTGGTGTTGAGTCTCTGGTTTCAGCACTGTCAACCAGCATTGGCGATAACAAACCTCTCGCAGCACTGCTTATGCTGGTTGTTGGTCTACTCGTAACCATGGGCATTGGATCTTCATTCTCAACCATTCCAATCATCGCGACAATCTACGTTCCGCTTGCGGCAGCATTTGGTTTCTCACCAATGGCAACTATCGCGCTAGTGGGCACCGCAGCCGCGCTAGGCGATGCAGGTTCTCCCGCCTCTGACTCAACATTAGGCCCAACATCAGGGCTGAATATGGATGGTCAACACGAACACGTATGGGACACGGTGGTACCGACATTCTTGCACTACAACATACCGCTGGTTGTATTCGGTTGGATTGCAGCGATGGTTCTGTAGAACCGAGACACAATAAGTAACCTATTTTTAAGACCGCCTCGCGCGGTCTTTTTTGTTTCTGGATTCGTTGTCCTGTCACATCATTCTCAGCCTCAATAAACCTGTCACATCGGATAAACAAAGGCTTACTCTTATAAGTAAGCCTTTGTTTAAGCTAAAAGAAACAGAGCTCGCCGAATTATGCCGCGGGGGGAGTATTCACAAGAATTTGGCGAATAGACTTGAGCGTTGCTTCCGTTGAGTGGTAATCCAATTCAACTTCAGTGAAGATACCATTAACTTCAAGCATTAAGGTCGGGTAAGAGTGCACACCGATCGCTTCTTTAAAGCCTAACTGGTCATTTAATTCACTTTCCAACAATTTGCTAGAAAGGTCATTTTCAAACTGTTGCACATTCATACCTAACTCTGCAGCTAACTGCAAATGCGTCTCTTGGCTGTGTGGCAACATCGCACGCAAATAGTAAGCGTGTTGAATCGCTTCAAGCATCGCTTCGTAGTGATCTTGAAAACCGGCGGCAATCACGGCACGGCACGCAGGGTAAGTGCTGCGAACTGGTTGGCACTCAGTCCAAAACTCATGGTTAAACTCAGTACCCAATTTAGTTTCGATCTGCTTCCAAATCGCTTGTAGCTTGCCTTTCATCTCTTCTGACATGGGCTCATCAGAATCCGGTGCCAAACCGCCCACTACGTAGTTAAACCCAATGCTTGCGGGCAATTGCTGTTTCAATAACTCAAGTGTTGGCTTGTATCCCCAACACCAGCTGCACATTGGATCATGTACATAATGAAGTTTTACGTCCATTGTTCGTTCCTTATCGAGTCGACTCTTCGACCAATTCCGACAAAAAAGGAGCCCGATTAAGGCCCCTCATTTTTTACTGTTCAGCGTACAAACTAGAACTTACTCAGCATCATCGCCAGCAACTTTCGCAGCCGCTTCTTTGATGATTGGCTGAAGCTCACCTTTCTGGAACATTTCAAGAATGATGTCACAACCACCGATTAGCTCACCTTCAACCCAAAGTTGTGGGAAAGTTGGCCATTGTGCGTAAGCAGGAAGCTCTGCACGGATGTCAGGGTTTTGTAGGATATCTACATAAGCAAATTTTTCGCCACACGCCATTAGAGCTTGAGATGCTTGAGAAGAAAAACCACAGCTTGGCAGCTTAGGAGAACCTTTCATGTAAAGTAGAATGGTGTTTTCTTCAATTTGCTGTTTGATTTTATCGATAGTTTCCATTGCTTCCTCGTTAATGGATGACGGCTTGTATTGCCTTTATTCTACCCCAAACCAACAGAATAAAAACCATATAAAAAAAGCGGTTAACACACTGAACTAACAATTCACACAAAAGTGATCAATTAAGCTTTTAATAAAGTAAAAACTTGCTAAACTATATCGCAAGTCAGCAAATTGACCATGGTTGGCCGTAAAGCGAACTATGAATAATAATATCACTGGAAGCAATCGAAAGAGTTAACTCTTTCATATCAATGGAGAATTGAGCAATGGCATTTGAACTACCGGCTCTTCCTTACGCGAAAGACGCGCTAGAACCACACATCTCAGCTGAAACGCTAGATTTCCACCACGGTAAGCACCACAACACTTACGTTGTTAAGCTAAACGGCCTTATCCCAGGTACTGAGTTTGAAGGCAAAACACTAGAAGAGATCGTTAAGACTTCTACTGGTGGTGTTTTCAATAACGCTGCTCAAATCTGGAACCACACGTTCTACTGGCACTGTCTTGCTCCTAAAGCAGGCGGCGAACCAACTGGCGCTGTTGCAGAAGCTATCAACGCTGCATTCGGTTCTTTCGAAGAATTCAAAGCGAAATTCACTGATTCAGCCATCAACAACTTCGGTTCTTCTTGGACTTGGTTAGTTAAGAAAGCTGACGGTTCTCTAGACATCGTTAACACTTCTAACGCTGCTACTCCTCTAACAGAAGAAGGTGTTACGCCACTTCTCACGGTTGACCTATGGGAACACGCTTACTACATCGATTTCCGCAATGTTCGCCCTGACTACATGGCTGCATTCTGGAACCTAGTAAACTGGTCTTTCGTAGAAGAGAACCTAGCTAAGTAATTATTGCTTACGCTCCGCTATTTATAGCGAGTTATCTATTGAAAGCTCATGCCCCGGCGTGAGCTTTTTTGTTCCTATCACATTCCAGACAATCCAGACAATCCTAAATAAATCCATCAATATAGCCGACTTTTTAAGCGATTATTCCCGTTCTCATCTGTTGTGCATAAATTCTCTATTTGCCTGTAATTAAAGACTAAAGTTTGCCACCACCATGCCGTTAAAGGTGTATCCAATGAGAGGTAACATGCAAATACATACTTTAGACAAAGCAGGAATCATCAACGAACTCAAGTTCGGCATCGGGATCAGCCAAGCGGTTGAACAAGGTCGCCGTGCAGATTTCGCGTTGTTGCTATCTCTGTTTTCTAATGATGTTCGTGATTGCACCCCCATCGACACCATCGAAGTCACAGAAACAAATGAAGATCGCCTGCGTAAACAATTTGGCGTAGCAGAACCTCAACAACTGCGTTCAAACCAGTCGTCGTATGAGATTTCAGCTCAGCAATCTAATCATTTTCATCAAGCTAGTCTTGCCAGCGCTAAGCTCAGCCATTATTTAAAACCTGAAGCGCTTGCCTTCATGCCTGAAGATACAGCCGACTTACCCGAAGAGGTTTACCAAAACCTTTCAGGTCATGACCGACGTAAATTAGCCAACAAGCAATTACCTGATCTACCACTTGCTACGCTCTACAATGAACTATCAACGGCCCACCGTCAGTATCAAATTCAAGCTCAGGCATAACGATCACCTGCCTTTTTCACGTGGACTTTACTGCCATTCTTAATTAGTTCGTCATATTTTAAAGCATTCACGTAAATAATATGAACCATTAGCCTTGGATGAACTAAAAACTCGACTCGCCGGTTACTGCTTGAAGTTACTACAAAATGTGACTTGCCACTAAGTTCATAAAAACTTATTAATTGGCACGCCTTACTTTGAGCCAATTCACACCAACTGTACAAAATTTAACCCACCCTTGTCTGACATGAACGATTTGTTTAGGTGCTGGGATGGAAATAAAAAGCTCAATCATATTGGTAACATCTGCTGGTTCACGACTCGGAGGGACGATAGCCAACCACTTTGTTAACCTTGGAGCCACCGTCATTCTCTGCGATAGTGACACGCAAGCACTTCAGACGACCTATTCACAATGCACCCGGTTTTCTGATTCGGTTTATTACTACACACTCGATAGTAATGACAACCAAGCGATTAGTCGCGTATTTGATTTTATTCAAACCACCTTCAACACCACGCCGGATGTATTAGTCAATAACTGGATTAGCTCACCAATGCCGAGCCTGATTGGTGACCAGCCCGTAAGCCGCTTTATTACTGACCTATCTTCTATGGCGTCGACCCTCTTCTCATTTGGTCAAATCTGTGCGGAAAGATTACGAGAAGAAAATAAGGAAGGCGTGATTGTGAATGTCATATCTCACGATGATTTTCATGATGTGTCCGGTTTAGAGAGTGCAAACTCAATGATCACCGGCTTTACCCACAGTTGGGCTAAAGAACTGAATCCATTTGGTATTCGAGTTGGAGGGGTGGTCCCCGCCGTTCATAACTCCGATGGCAAGCTCAACCGATGTCATTGGGCGCAGCTGCAAGACGAATTAACCAGAACCACTGAGTACATTGTCTCGAATGACTACTTCAGTGGGCGAGTTGTAGCGGCAGAGGTTTAATTCCAAATGAACATGACTAACTCCGCTCATATTAAGTAGCCTTTCAATCCGTTTTACAAACGAACCAAACATAAAAAAAGCCCCAGTCTCTCGACTGGGGCTTTCATCTTTTCCCGATAAGATAAGGTTCGTGCTAGCGAAAACTTATCTCAAAACTGAATGTTACTTATACTTCAGTTCTTATTTTTTATTTTTTGCTGCTTTCTTGTCAGCTGGCTTTTGGTCTTCTTTCTTAAGGATTACCGTAGTACCTTCGAAAGTTTCGCCTTCAACGTAAGGAGTACCGAAGTACGACGTTGTTAGAACTTCTTTAAGCTCAGTGATTAGAGGGTAACGTGGGTTCGCACCTGTACACTGATCATCAAACGCTTCAACCGCTAGCTCATCTAGTTTCGCAACGAAGTCAGACTCGTTAACACCCGCAGCTTGAATAGATAGTGGGATGTCTAGTTCAACTTTTAGCTCTTCTAACCAAATCAGTAGACGTTCAATCTTCTGAGCAGTACGGTCACCAGCTTGGCTCAGACCTAGGTGGTCAGCAACTTCAGCGTAACGACGACGAGCTTGTGGACGGTCGTATTGAGAGAACGCTGTTTGCTTAGTAGGGTTATCGTTCGCGTTATAACGCACTACGTTAGAGATAAGTAGAGCGTTCGCTAAGCCATGTGGCAAGTGGAATGCGTTGCCAATCTTGTGCGCCATAGAGTGACACACACCTAAGAACGCGTTCGCGAATGCGATACCAGCAATAGTAGCCGCGTTGTGCACTTTCTCACGAGCGATTGGGTCATTTGCACCATTTGCGTAGCTTGATGGTAGGTACTCTTTAAGCATCTTAAGTGCTTGTAGAGCTTGACCGTCTGAGTATTCGTTCGCTAGAACTGACACATAAGCTTCTAGTGCGTGAGTTACTGCATCGTAACCACCGAATGCAGTTAGAGACTTAGGCATGTTCATAACAAGGTTCGCATCAACGATAGCCATGTTTGGCGTTAGTTCGTAGTCCGCTAGTGGATATTTAGCACCAGTTTTGTCGTCAGTAACAACAGCGAATGGCGTAACTTCTGAACCCGTACCTGAAGTTGTAGTAATACATACAAGCTCAGCTTTTTGACCCATTTTAGGGAACTTGTAGATACGTTTACGAATATCCATAAAGCGCATTGCTAGTTCTTCGAAGTGAGTTTCTGGGTGCTCGTACATTACCCACATAATTTTAGCTGCATCCATTGGTGAACCACCACCTAGAGCCAATATTAGGTCTGGTTGGAAGCTCTTCATTGCTTCAGCGCCTTTCTCAACTATAGACAATGTAGGATCAGCTTCTACGTCGAAGAATGTTTGAACTTCCATACCCAAAGCCTTCAATAGGCTCACTACTTCATCTGCATAGCCGTTGTTAAATAGGAAACGGTCAGTAACTAGGAATGCGCGTTTCTTACCTTCCAGATCGCCTAGAGCAACTGGCAAACTGCCACGACGGAAGTAGATAGACTTAGGTAGTTTGTGCCACAACATGTTTTCAGCTCGCTTCGCAACAGTTTTCTTGTTGATTAGGTGTTTAGGACCTACGTTCTCAGAGATAGAGTTACCACCCCATGAACCACAACCAAGAGTTAGAGATGGTGCAACGTTAAAGTTGTAAAGATCACCGATACCACCATGACTAGTTGGGATGTTTACAAGGATACGAGCCGTCTTCAGTTTGTCACCGAAGTAACGAATACGGTCTGCGTTTACATCTTGGTTAGTGTATAGACCAGATGTATGACCGATACCACCGATTTCAACCATGGTTACTGCTTGAGCAACCGCGTCTTCGAAGTTATCAGCACGGAATAGACCTAGAGTAGGAGATAGTTTCTCGTGAGCAAATTCGTCATCGTAAGACACTTTACCTAGACCTTCACCGACAAGAACTTTAGTGTCTGCAGGAACTTTAACACCCGCCATTTCAGCGATTGCTGGAGCAGGTTGACCTACGATTTTCGCGTTTAGCGCACCGTCGATAAGCAGTACTTTACGTACTTTATCGGCATCAGCTTTGGATAAAACGTGAGCTTTGTGAGAAGCAAAACGCTCTTTCACTTCATCGTATACTTCACTTACTACGATTGCCGCTTGCTCAGAAGCACATACCACACCGTTATCGAAAGTCTTAGACATTAGGATAGATGCAACAGCACGTTTGATGTCAGCTGTTTCATCGATAACTACAGGAACGTTACCCGCACCGACACCGATTGCTGGCTTACCAGAAGAGTATGCAGCTTTAACCATACCTGGACCACCAGTTGCAAGGATAAGTGCAATATCATCGTGCTTCATTAGAGCGTTAGAAAGCTCTACAGATGGTTGGTCAATCCAACCGATGATGTCTTTTGGCGCGCCCGCTGCTACTGCTGCATCTAGAACTAGTTTCGCTGCATCGTTAGTCGAGTTCTTCGCACGTGGGTGTGGCGAGAAAATAATGCCGTTACGAGTTTTAAGAGAGATTAAAGACTTGAAGATAGCGGTAGAAGTAGGGTTAGTGGTTGGTACGATACCACAGATGATACCTACAGGCTCAGCGATAGTCATAGTGCCCATACTATCGTCTTCTTCAAGAATGCCACATGTCTTTTCGTCTTTGTACTTATTGTAAATGTACTCTGAAGCAAAGTGGTTTTTGATTACTTTATCTTCAACAATACCCATCCCTGACTCGGCTACCGCTTGTTGCGCTAGAGGAATACGAGCTTGGTTAGCTGCTAATGATGCTGCGCGGAAAATCTTATCTACTTGCTCTTGAGAGTAAGTAGCGAATTCTGCTTGAGCTGCTTTTACGCGAGCTACGAGTGCATCAAGTTCAGCCAAATTTGTTACAGGCATAGTGGATCTCCTAAAATAATAAATATTAAAAACTTTTTATTAAAATCGCTGTTTGCCTTTAACCTTAAACACTAGCGTTCTTAGTAAATTGCTTTCAGGACTGAGTATATTATTTCACAGTGTAAAAAAAATTGACCCAGATCAGTTCCCAAAAAATAATTAACCATAAAGTAGTAATGAAATCACAGAATTAAAGTTAAGCTCATGATTTAGTTAGATTAAAATCACACTTTTCACTCGAGCAAAAAACAAGCAAACAGACATTTTTTTTCTACATCGCGTCATAACCTGTAAAAAAGTTTCATTTTTAGTCAGTTTTATTACATGTATACAGCGATATTCGTGCTACTGAGAGTATATCCATAGTGTTTCGGGGGCTAGAT
>NZ_JAKJSY010000098.1:0-12020 GCF_050337445.1 Vibrio minamisatsumaniensis
ATCCAATACGAGCCGATAATGACGCGAGAAGAGATGCGCCAAGCACTTTTTGAATATATCGAAGTTGATTATAATCGAACAAGAAGGCACAGTGCTCTTGGGTATCTAAGCCCAGTTAACTTTGAAAAACAATATGTCGCTTAATGCGGTGTCCAGTCTGACTGGAGCAGATCAGTCTGTAACGATATCCCTGATGATTGTGTTGCCGCTGGTAATCCTTGTACTGTTAAGTATGAAATAAAAAAACGTGGAAGAAGATAAGATGAATATCAAAGGTATGTCCTTTATTATAATGATTTTTACTTTAGTCGGTTGTCAAAGCACAGCAACTATTTACCCTCCTAGCTATAAGATTTTAGTGGCTGGTGATACGCTTGTTTACGATGGAATGATTACCGGAGATGCTGTGCTTGAAGCTCTACGTGTTGTTAGAGAAAACAATAATCCAATTAAAAAGCTTAAGATCACTAGTCCTGGTGGAGATATGGGAGTAGGCATTGAGTTTGGTTATTTTATCAAGGAGCATAATCTCGATGTAGAGGTTAGTGAGTTATGCTTTTCTTCCTGTGCAAATTATGTTTTACCAGCAGCAAAAAGTGTGGTGATTAACACGAATTCGTTAATTGGTTGGCATGGTGGCGCAAAGCAATCGGATGAATTATGGGAATTAAGTGTTCCTAAGAAAGATAGACCAGCGTTTATGGCTTATTTAAATCGTTTACGAATAAAAGAAACAGCGTTTTTTGGCTATGTTGGTGTTGATCAAAAAATCACTTCGTATGGACAGATTATAAAGAATAGCTGTCAAATTAAGCAAAAAACAGATGGTTGGTATTACTCCATCGAAGACCTACGTAGAATGGGTATTAAAGATATTGCAGTCAAGGGAACAGGCTTGTTAAATGAAATAGAATATAAAAGTGAGAGAGGGCAAATAGATACGACCAAAACCAAAGGTGGAAAGCTAACATCTTGTTTGATCGAGGATGTTTTTGATAATAAGTAATTCTTCTGAATGGCGAGTCACGGTGGGTTTTCTCTTCAGGTCGGATCAAGAGCTAGAAGCCAAATGCCGCTAAATTAGCGGCATTGTTCATTGTGCTGCACTTGGACTAATGTAGGCAGTAGTACCCCATAGTGGAACGGTTGAAAGGCTGTGCTTGAAGCTACTGTCAGTTTCTTTGGTGGTATATGAGAGGTAGAGTAGGGTTTGGTTCTCTGAATCATAGATACGTCTAACTTTCATTGTTTTGAAAAAAATGCTCTTGGATTGCTTAAAAACTACTTCACCTGATTTTGATTTATCAATTGTGGCGATCATTTCAGGTGTAATTTCGCCAGTCTGACGACAAGAGATAGAACTATCACTCGGATCAGCAAGAGAGAAATCAGCTTCAACAGAAGCGATATGACAAGTTACACCTGATATTTTGTCATCATTCAAATTTCTTAATGAAATATCTTTTAATGAAAAAATCCCTAAATCAACACTACCTACTTCATTATCAGAACAGCCTGAAAGTACGGTTGCAATACAGACCGCCATTAATGTCTTTTTCATTGGTAACTCCTTGTTATATGGTGTCTTTTTGTAATAATTTTACTATCTTTGTTCAATCTGAGACAAAGATGTATAATGGTTGTGTAAATAAGTATGCATCCTTCATAGTGAAGAGACCCAGAGAGACGTCGCCAACTTCATTGTCCGAACAGCCAGCTAACATTGCGATGATACTGGCTGCTATTAAGGCTTTTTTCATAAGAAGTCCTTTTTATTTATATCGTTCTATTTACTATCAGGAAATTGAAAGCTTGGATATGAGTGTAGAGCTTTTCGTTGAGTTCTTAAAGGCTTGTTGTGGTTAATGAAAAACATTAGGCTCTTAAAGTGCTTGTTGGCCTTAGTCATGCTCTGTATGCTTTCTATCTTTAGATCGGCTCTTTTGTCGACCATGTGTTGTTCCGAATCACGGTGATGTTTGGAATACTAAACGTAGGTACTAAAAGAATGAATAATGAAATACCTGAAATTGCACATCAGAAGAACCATTGGCTATTTAGCCAACTGGATATTGCATACCCCGCGAAAGAGAGCCTTCTTGGTTTAGATGTCTATAAAAAACAACTTTCCCAAAAGACTTATCAGCTTCTCCCACAAGACCAAACTCCAACTCAAATTGATGAACTGCATAAAGTCGACTTTCATAAATTGACGGTTCTTTTTTCACTGAATCAAGCCAGCGCCTACAAAGATGAAACCGAAAGAGCGAATATTTTGGAGTTCTTAAGTCAGATTATGTTGTCGGAAGCGCACACCTTGTTTATTGGCACTCAAAATGGCGATGTTGTGGCGAGCGCGATTGTCACTGAAGGTGAGGATTGTCTGTTGCTATCGGATATTGTTAACAACAATGATCAAGATATCGAAGGCTTTGCTAAACAGCTGCGTGACTTTTTGGTACGAGATCATGTTTTTGGCGATAAAGTTTGGATCGAGAAATAAAGGTGCTTTGATAAGGCGTTAATCTGAGTACAATGCTCGTTTTTAAAAAAGGGGGAATTGTGTTGTATGTACAAGCTATTGATCTCAATCGCTGTATTATGCGTTAGCGCTTTTTCTCCAGCTATTTCTGCACATGGTTGGGGTGTTAAACAAATCCTAGTGTTGCACTCCTACGAACCTTCTTATCAATGGACCGCTGACCTCCAAAAAGGGATAGACCGTGCTTTCAGTCAATCTCAAAGCGAAGTTAAACTCTCAATCGAGTATTTGGATTCAAAACGTGTCCACAGCCCTCAGTACTACGACTCTCTCGCGAGCTACTTACGTACGAAATATGCCGGTTATAAATTTGATGGCGTCATCGTAACAGACGATAACGCGGCCAATTTTCTTAAATCTCTGCCTGATTTGATTGATAGAAGCACACCGGTTGTTGCTGCTGGCATCAATGATTTCAGTACTGACATGTACGCAGTGTCTGATAGAGCAACCGTGCTTTATGAGAATGATCAGATAGACGTTAATATTAAGCTGATTTGCAAATTAAGACCTCATCTAAAGAACCTCTATTTTATCAATGATTCTAGTGTAACTTCCGAACTGATTCACACAGAAATTCATCGCATAATGGCTGAGTTTCCAAATGTTAATTTGGTCGAAATTCGTGATCTATCACTAGAGCATACCAGCCAGTTTTTGGAAGGGATCTCGGCAGACGATGCGGTTTTGCTCAGCCACTACAACACAGAGTTGAAACAAGGCCTTTACCATACTTACCAAGAGGTAGCAGATACCTTATCTAAAGCGAGTGCTGCGCCGGTGTTTGCTTTGTGGCAGTTCTATATTTCGGGCGAGGTACTCGGTGGCTATGTGAATCACTCACAAAGCATAGGTGAAGAGGCCGTTGATGCCCTCGATAAGTATATGGATCTCGGTTTCGCCCCCTCGTTCGTACCGGGTGATAACCAACGCTTTGTTTTTAATTACCTTGCCATGAAAAAATTTGATATCAGTGAGGATGCACTACCTGAAAAATCGGTGGTAATCCATAAACCCGCTTCTTTTATACGTAAGAACCTTCAGTTGCTGGTTGGTTTGAGTCTGGTTATTTTAGCGTTAAGCTTAATTGTCATCATGCAATTTATTACGTTACGTCAAAAGAAAGAGCTCGCTAAAAAAAATAAACGAATCTTATCGCTACAGAAGCAGACACTCAGTGTTCAAAAAGACATGATTCATGTTTTGGGGGAAGCCATTGAAACGCGCTCTGGTGAAACAGGCAATCACGTTAAGCGTGTCGCCAAGTTATCAGCGTTACTTGCTAAGCATTATGGTTTGAGTCATCGCGAGATTGAGATGATAGAAATCATCAGTCCAATGCATGATGTGGGAAAAATCTCTGTTCCTGAATATATTCTCGATAAGCCTGATAAGCTAACGGAAGAAGAGTGGGTTATCATGAAGCAGCACACTACTGCGGGTTATAATTTACTGAAAAGTGGAGCTGGTGATATCACCAACCTTGCGGCGATCATTGCTTATGAGCATCATGAACGCTGGGATGGAAAAGGGTATCCGACAGGCAAAGCTGGTGAGGACATTCACTTGTTTGCTCGCATTACCGCCGTAGCTGATGTCTTTGATGCGCTACTTAGCGCCCGTTGTTATAAAGAACCATGGCCATTAGAGAGGGTTGTTGACTTGTTTGAGCGAGAGTGTGGTCGTCAGTTCGATCCTAAGTTGACCACGTTGTTGTTAGATCATTTGCCTGAGTTCATCGCTATTCGTGATACTTCTCCAGACACAAGCAGTGTCGAATATGTCTCTATGTCTGTAGGTGAGCCACAGACACTTCAGGCGTTGGTCGCGAGCTAACTCTTCACCTTTTTTCGCTGTTTTTTATTCGTAATGTTCAACGCTATCCATTGACTGAGTCCTCTAGTTAATGATTAATTGATGTGTATTTTTTTCGCCTGCCTTGAAGCTCGTTAGCACAGATTTCTATTTTGAACTGATATAGAACAAAATAGAAATACCAAGCAGCATTTGGTGCTACACAATCATGATTGAACGAATGATATTTGATGTTTATCTACAGTCATAAGGTGATCTATCGCATATTTCGCGAAGAGAAATAAGCAGGGATCGATAAAATGTTATCTGAATCATCCCGTTTGTTGGCATAACCTTATAGGATAAAGCTTGGATCAAATGTGAGTGAAATGTCTATGCGATTAGAGCAGACAAAATGTGTGATTTTCGATTGTGACGGAACACTTATAGATAGTGAAAAGCTGTGCTGTCGCGCTTTGGTGAACGTTTTTAGTGGCTTTGGGGCGAAGTTGAACGTCAAAGAATGCTACGCGCACTTTCAAGGTGGTAAGCTGGCAGATATCTTAATGGATACACAAGAGCGTCTTGGGCTATCTATCTCGATTGATACCCTTGAACCGTTATATCGCACTGAATTAGAGACCCTATTTCAGCGTCATTTAAAGCCAATGGACGGGGCAATTGAGCTTATTGAATTTCTCAAACAACAAGGCATTGAGTTTTGTATCGCTTCCAACGCACCGAAATCTAGAGTTGAATCTTCATTGGCGATGACAGGTATGCTCGATGACTTCAAAGGTAAAGTGTTTTCAGCGTTTGATGCCAATAGTTGGAAACCAGAACCTGATCTGATTATGTACACGGCCATGAATATGGGCTTTTTACCGAATGAATGCATCTACGTGGATGATACGCTGAAAGGGATTGAGGCTGGTGTTCGCGCGGGAATTCAATCGTTTCGATTACGCCCAAGTATTGATGAAGCCATCGTAGAACCCGAAGCCGGCTCAGCAGAACTCGCGGCTCAGGATATCTACAGTTTAGATGAGATTTCAGTTTGGATTAATGGCAAACACTGCTCAAGTGGTGGTATGCAGAATTCGGCAGCTTTGGTGGGGTAGAACCTAGTTGAAGGCTGACTACTTTACCTAATTGTTCGGTGTGAAAACCACAAGATGCACAGGTGAACTTTTCTCCACTTTCTGAAAGTAGATATTCGTCGTGTTGACATAAAGGGCATGTAATATTATCGGTGTTTGGTGCTTCTGTTTTATTCATTATGTGTCACCTGCAGCAAGAGGGTAAGCGAAAAAAGACCCGTTACATAATGTTACCTCTAAGCTTGAATTTTAAACAGTTTTAGCCATTGGTAATCTATTCCCTTTGCGACTTGCTTCATGGTAATGAGTATTTTCTCGTTAGTGATCATGGTTTTCGTTATTAACGTGATTCAGTAAAGAAGGACTCATAACGAGTCCTTCTGAGTTTGTTTTAATTCTCACTCGCTCAAAGTCTGAGATGGCGAAACTGACACTTCTGTAAGTTTAGATACGGCATTTGATGAGTTTGAGCGACATCTTTAATCACATCAGATGATCGACGGATGATATGTCGATTGACTTATAACCTTCACCAAATCTTGTTAGCCAAGTGAAGGCAGTAACCCTACTGAAATAAGAATTTGAATGGCAATGATAAACACGCCAACGCTACCCGCTAAAAACAACGCTTTGCTTCCTCCTAGCACTTGATATGTCGCTTCTGGACTTTGAGGCTTCACAGAGAAATCAGTGTAACGAACTTTGTAGACCATCACTGTTGGTAACAGAATTGCGAGCACTGACAGTGCGATGGCTGCGTAGCCTAACGCCATGATAAAACCTTGTGGGTAAAATAAAGCAAAACCCAGTGGTGGTAAGAAAGTGATAGCGGCTGTCTTTACACGTTTTGCATTGCCTAGTTTCTTACTCAAAGAATCACCCATGAATTCAAACAACCCCAAGCTTACCCCAATAAAAGATGTTAGCAGTGCGAGGTCTGCGAACACACCGACGATCACGTTTAGGTTTGATTGATGAACGGTTTGTGACAGTGAGACTAAAAGCGCACCCAAGCTAGTATCAGAAAGTAGTTGCTCTTGGCTTACGACACCCAGAGTCACACTCTGCCAGAAAACGTAGATAATCAATGGCAGGGCAGAACCTACAATCATAACCTTACGTAAAGAACGAACGTCGCCATCTAGGTAACGAACGATCGATGGAATGCTGCCATGGAACCCAAAAGAGGTGAAGACAACAGGAATCGCCGCAACAATCAGGCCTTGTTGTAAAGGCATACTCAGTAGGTATTGAGTTGTGATGTTGGGCGCGAGGAAGCTAAGTACTAGTACCATCGCAACGAGCTTTAAACCAAATAAGACGCGGTTAACTTTATCAACACTGTGGGTACCAATCGTTACAACACCAGCAACTAACAGGGTAAATAAAAGGGTTGTGATCTGGCCGTTGAGTTCAATACCGGAAATATCCGAGATACGTTGATTAAACTGTGCGCCACCACCCGCGATGTAAGCGGCACACAAAGCGTAAAATAGAAACATCACCGCAAAGCTCGCAATCCATTTTCCTTTTGTCCCTAAAATGTTGTGAGCTAACGTGTGTAGGGTTGCATCAGATTCTGAGAATTGGTGAAGTTCGACCATTAATAGCGCAGTAAAAGCCATTAATGCCCATAAACCCAGCATCAAGAAAAGTGAAGTTGAAAAGCCAATACCTGCAGAAGCAAGTGGAAGAGCGAGCATGCCAGCACCAATTGTGGTGCCTGCAATGATCAAAGTACTACCAAAAACCTTTGATTTATTCATTGTATATAATTCTTTACGTTAGGGTGTATTTTTATTGTAATTCTTCTGGCTTAAGCGCATAAACCCAAAGAATATCTCGAYTTTGATGTATTCTGATTGAGTTTAATACCAAAAGCAATGATTGATGTAATCAAAAATAACCACTGTAAACTCATGTTTACGATGTTGTGAATTAATCGAGATTCAATGCTAAAGCAAACGTTTGACCATGATCAGCTTCGAAATTGTTAGAGTAATTTGTTGTACTTAGTGTAAGGTGACAGTACATATGTCGTTCGCGTATACCCCTTTAGCGTAAAAAAGCGTTAATGATCGCGAGTAGCTTCAAGCTATAAATATGGAATGGGTAGAGTAGAGTGCGTTCATCAAAGTGACATAATATAAGTCCAAGATGGTGCACTGGTTAATAGGACATCATGTCCACATAAAGGAATAGAGGGGGCACAATGAGTGACCAATCTTATAATGACGAAAGTCTAGAGTTGTTAGATGCTATGGAAATTGGCATTGATTTGTCTGACTACGAACAGACAGTGAAACCGTTAGCAGAAGAGCTTTTCAAGTCTTCGAACTAAGCTTTAAGATCTTTAATTCAGTTTCAACGGAAACGCTTTTAAAGCTAAAAGTTTTCTTAGCTAACGCTTCTTAAAGTGAGCAATTCTAAACTGAGCAACTCTCATTCGCTCACACGTCATATCAAAACTATCCTCATTAAAGTTCGCGAAGATAAACGAGTACGTTTACTCTGTTACTTAGTTCTCGATACTTTAATGAGGTTCAATGAACTTTCTCGCACACCTTCACATCGCCAAGCACTGTAACAGCAACTTAGCCGGTAACCTGTTAGGTGATTTTGTTAAAGGCAATCCTAATAAACGCTATTCTGATGCACTTTCTGACGGTATTAGGCTTCATCGATTTGTTGATAGCTATACTGATGGTCATGATGTATCTCGTTCTGCAAAATCGCTTTTCTCAGACCAAACACGACGCTTTGCGCCTATTGCACTCGATGTCTTTTGGGATCACTGCTTAGCCAATCATTGGGCACAGTTCTCGCAGCAGACATTAGCGCGTTTTTGTTTCGATAGCCATGAGCAGATCTTTGAACATCAAGAGCCACACTGGCCAGAAAATTTCGTTATGGTTCATCAGAAAATGGCTGAGCATAGATGGTTAGAGAGCTATCAAGAGATGTCATCTATAGAGGTGGTATTGCAGCGAATGGCGTTGAGAAGGCCCAAACTCAGTATGCTCGAGGCATGTTATGATGACCTCGAACGTCACTACGACACGTTGCAGTGTCACTTTTATGAGCTTTATCCCAACGTGTTAGAAGAAGCGAAGCAGTTTAATGCGCTTCAAATGAAGAAAAATCAAAAGGAAAGGTAAACAGCGTAATGCAGGTTTGCTACAATCCGCGCCTATTTAATCTTTGAGCATCATACTATGTCTGAATCTACAAAATCTTTTCACCAACTAGGATTATCTGAGCATCTTCTTGCCACGCTGTCTGAGCTTAACTTTACGGCTCCGACCAGTGTTCAAGAGCAAGCGATTCCATTGGTATTAGAAGGCAAAGATGTACTGGCTGGTGCTCAAACGGGTACCGGTAAAACGGCCGCGTTTGGTTTACCGATTATTCAAAGATTAATCGAGACGAAAGACAACGTGATTCCGAACCCTAAGCTCGTTCGCGCGCTTGTGTTAGTACCAACTCGTGAATTGGCACAACAGGTCTTCGATAACGTAACTAGCTACGCAAAGGGCACAGACATTAAAGTCGTGGTGGCCTATGGCGGCGTGAGCATGAAGGTGCAAACGGATAACCTACGCGGTGGTGCAGATATTCTTGTCGCGACGCCTGGTCGTCTTATCGATCACATGTTCACTAGGAACATCATGTTGAGCCAAACAGAAGTGCTGGTACTGGATGAAGCAGACCGTATGTTAGATATGGGTTTCATGCCTGACATCAAACGTATTCTTTCTCGCATGAACGAAGTGCGTCAAACCCTGTTCTTCTCTGCGACGTTTGATAACAAAATCAAAGCGATTGCACACCGTATGATGCAAAAGCCAAGTGAAATTCAAGTAACACCAAAAAACAGCACAGCAGAGACCGTTACCCAGATGGTTTACCCGGTAGATAAATCGCGTAAAAGTGAATTATTGGCGTATTTGATTGGCTCAAAGAATTGGCAACAAGTGTTGGTGTTTACGAAAACGAAGCAGGGCACAGATGCTCTTGTTAAAGAGCTTAAGTTAGACGGTATCAAAGCGGCATCAATCAATGGCGATAAGAGCCAGGGTGCGCGTCAAAAAGCATTGGACGATTTCAAATCAGGCAAAGTTCGCGCGTTGATCGCAACCGACGTAGCAGCCCGTGGTATCGATATTCAGCAGCTAGAACAAGTTGTGAACTATGACATGCCATTCAAAGCGGAAGATTACGTTCACCGTATCGGACGAACGGGTCGTGCCGGTAACAGAGGTTTAGCGATCTCTTTGATGAGTCAGGATGAAGCTTACCTACTGGGTGATATTGAGCGATTACTTGATACGCGTTTGCCTCAAGAGTGGCTAGAAGGCTTTGAACCAAGTCTAGAAAAAGATCTCGCGCCCCGCAGTAAGAGTCGTTCATCAGAAAAACGCAAGATGAAGGCAAAGCTCAAAATCCACCAAAACCGCGGTAAAGCGCGTCGAAAATAAGCGATTTTAACGCTTAACTCCGCTTAATTATGAGTACATATAAAAACACTCCGTGACAGTTAATTCTGTCATGGAGCATTTTTATATTAAACTAACTTCGGACCTGAAAAAGCGTTATCAAGATTCATTATGCTCAGGGTTATACTTCCATTTGCAAGGTACGTCATAAATCAGTTCTTCTAGGCTAATCGGGTTAAGCTTCCACTCTTCTTCAACACCAAATTGACTGATCATTTGCGAATTAAACATTTGCCAATGCTTCATTAGAGCTTCTTCAGGTGTCGTTACCGTTTCATTTTCATTTTCGTTCCATGTGCTTTCCATAAACGGGGTTAGGCACACTGCTCCATTGGCATACATGATCATTTGCCACTTTATTTCATTAATATTAACGATGTTGTCTGGATTGCTATCATTGTATTGATCTGCCAGCTTACCGATTTCATCTTCAAGACTCCCCCCATTACTGATGAAATAATCAACGAGGTTATCTTCTTGACGCACAGAATCCGATAGGAGTTGTATCGGTCGACGAAAGTGAATCATGTTGCTAAAAAGATGCATAGTAAACAAGTAGATTGAAATATTTGGCGTGACGTCTTTTGGTAATTCTTGTATGACTTTACTAATGTAAGACTGAAAATAGTTGTGCAAGCAATCACTTATTGCATGCCATATTTTCTCTTTACTACCAAAGTGATGACGGATAAGACTATGAGATACCCCCGCTTTTTCACTGATATTACGTAACGACACTCGTTCATAGCCTGAAGTGCAAAACAGTTCTGCTGCAACAGCCATTATTTGAATTTGAGTTTCTTCAGCGTCTTTCGCGCTTCTTCTTCCTTGCTTTTTTACCGTCATCTTGATTTCGTACGTTTACTTGATTTATATATTCTACACTGTTTGGACTTAAATAAGAATATTGTACTGACGGGCAGTCAATCTGATGAGTCTCGACATTCAAAAAAATGCTCAGTGATGTGCGCACACACAACGATGGAATCAAGCGTCCCATATATTTTGGGAAAGGTTTATTTAGCTGCTGACTTTAATAACGGAACCTGTGATGTTCCATATTATATGGGGAAAGTGTTTACTAAGGGGGGAGGGATTAAAATATCGTTAGGCCAATTCTCTCTATTAACCGAATGTTTTATGACTACTATATTGTGAATAGGAGATGACGCTAGTGAATAATAGAAAGAGAGGCTAGATAACCAAACGCAGATCAAGGTCAACTGGTTTTGGCATGGCCAATAGATAACCTTGATACATATCGAAGCCCAAACTTTGCATCGCTGCGAGTTGCTCGGGAGTCTCAATGCCTTCTATGACCGTTTTTGCGCCAATTTGGTTTGCAAGTTCAAGTGCTTTCTCCATTTCGAGGTGCTCGCCATTCTCGAAGTTGAGCATCACGGATCGGTCTATTTTGATAATGTTTGGGTTGATGTAACGAACTCGGTGTTCTGTTGATGCTTGTGTTCCAAAGTCATCGACTGCAATTTGAAATCCGTTTTTGGCAAGTGACGTGGCAGCCTTTTTTAATCGTTCCTCACTTATAGCATTCAACTCGACTAACTCCATGACGATCTGTTGGCATGAAAGATTAAGCTCTAGTAACCGTTTAGCTAACAGGCCATCGCTGACATTTTTTGTCGCAAACAACTCGCCAACGTTAGGAAGAACGTTCAAAAATAAATCTAGATGCCGAACCGTTGATTGTGCAAAATTACGGATATGTATCGCACGACTGAGTCTTTCGACATTGACCTTATCTGTGTAGGAGGTTTCGTCTGAATGGAAAAATTGATCAGGACGGACAACCTCACCTTGACGATTAGATATACGAACCAAAGCCTCCACACCGACCTGGGTTGTAGAATGATCAAATATCGGTTGATAAACACTTTTCAGTGTTAGGTTTTGATAGTGGGCAATAAATTGCCTATCAGAATCCATAGATATGCAATTACTAAATTCACTTCTGTCAGATAAAATCATAGTCGCCAATAAAAATGCTTAATCTTATAACGGGAGAATACGTTACATGTGTCACAATATTGACAGGTGTAGGTAATTTGTCAATTAATTAAAATAAAATAT
>NZ_JAKJSY010000099.1:0-11801 GCF_050337445.1 Vibrio minamisatsumaniensis
TGTTAATATTATCTAAAACAATGATATGTGACTGATCGAGTAATTACATTATGCATACTGCTATTCAACAGAGATGTTCTTTATTGAAACGCTATTTTCTCAGAATGATATGTTGCATTGTTACTCTTGATGGGTACAATTACGGCTACCTGATGCGGTGCTTTGGTTGATTGGTTGTTAAACTCTGGTTGACACGGTTAATAATGTTATCGCACGTAGAGGTGCAACTATAAAGAGTAGTTTTCGTTGGGGTGATGCCAATGAACGGGAATGGAAGGTGTAGTTGCCGAAGTCAATTGTATATCTAAGCAATTTGCTGGGGTTGTGCTCAATAGGTACAACACTGCCATAGTCTTAATTTTAAACTATGGAGCGCTACTGTAGGGTTGGGTGAAGTGTTCACTTCCCTTTCGCTTAGTTCAACATGAGCTTGGTCAGCCGTATCAAGTTTGTCTGCAGTAGATCTCTAGCCAAATAAAAAACTGGTTTTTGAAGATCATGAATTTAATAGATTTTGCAACATCACCCTTATCTTTACTCCCACCACTGGTGGCTTTAAGTCTTGCTATTGTTACTCGCCGTGTATTGGTTTCTTTGGGGGTCGGTATCGTTATGGGTGCGATTCTACTTGCTGATTACTCAGTAGGTAACGCAGCTAGCTACGTGTTTACCAAAGTGTCTGGTGTGTTCATTGAAGATGGTGGCATTAACACTTGGAACATGAGCATCGTCGCATTCCTCATTATTCTTGGAATGACAACGGCTCTATTAACACTGTCTGGTGGTACTCGCGCATTCGCAGAGTGGGCACAAACTCGTGTTAAGAGCAAACGTGGTTCCAAGCTACTGGCTGCTTTCTTAGGCGTATTCATCTTTGTAGACGATTATTTCAATAGCTTAGCGGTAGGTGCGATCTCTCGCCCTGTAACTGACCGTTTCTACGTATCTCGCGCTAAGCTTGCTTATATTCTCGATTCTACTGCAGCGCCAATGTGTGTGATCATGCCGGCATCTAGCTGGGGGGCTTACATCATTACTATTGTCGGGGGCATCTTAGTTACCCATGGTGTGACAGAATATTCAGCTCTTGGGGCTTACGTTCGTATTATACCAATGAACTTTTACGCGGTGTTTGCTCTATTAATGGTGTTTGCCGTTTCATGGTTTGGTCTCGATGTAGGTAAAATGCGTGAGCATGAGATCGAAGCATCACAAGGTCGTGGCTTTGACGGCGAAAACGATCAAAAGCAAGCTCATGATCTACATGACGATCTCGATATTCAAGAGAGTGAAAATGGTTCTGTTTCTGACCTAGTCATGCCCATCATATTGCTGATCGTAGCGACGATTGCTGCAATGCTATACACAGGTGGACAAGCGCTTACTGCTGATGGTCAAGCATTTAATCTTTTAGGTGCTTTTGAAAATACGGATGTAGGTAAGTCTCTTGTTTACGGTGGTGTTGTCGGCTTGCTCGTTGCACTCTGGACCGTATTGAAGCAGAAGTTGCCTATGGCTGATATCGCAAGAACAATGTGGATTGGTGCAAGCTCAATGTTTGGCGCTATTCTGATTCTTGTGTTTGCATGGACTATTGGTTCTGTTATCGGCGACATGAAAACCGGTGCTTACTTATCGTCTCTTGTTACTGGCAATATTGATTACCATTGGCTACCTGTTATTTTGTTCCTTATTGCTGGCGTGATGGCATTCTCGACAGGTACATCATGGGGTACATTCGGCATTATGCTTCCTATCGCAGGTGATATGGCTGCAGCCTCTGACATCGCATTCATCCTACCTATGTTAAGTGCGGTTCTTGCGGGTTCTGTATTTGGTGATCACTGTTCTCCAATCTCAGACACAACGATTCTGTCTTCTACTGGTGCGCGTTGTAACCATATTGACCACGTATCGACTCAGCTCCCATATGCACTGTTGGTCGCTCTCGTATCGTGTATTGGTTTCATTACCTTAGGTATGACATCGTCAACGGGTATTGCTTTCGGTGCCGCATCACTTACATTTGTCGCAGTATGTTTTGCATTGGCTTATTTCTCTCGTTGTAAAATGCCAACGAGTAAAAGCTAATCATCACTTGATTGAGTAATTAAAGGGAGGCTTCGGCTTCCTTTTTTTATGCCAATTAAATTAATTTTAACTTTAGTGAAAAAAGTTAAAATTAATGGTTGAAAAAGGATGCCAGCTTAGTTAGTGTGGATACAACAAAGTAAAGAACCTAAGAGTTAATAAGTATGCGTAAGTTAGTCATGAACATTCATCACCATCATCACCCTATCTAGTCTTTCGGGGAGATTTACGTATACCCGGGAGCCAGAATTCTCCCGGTGGTTAAGTCAAAAGAATTTAGATTTAAACCCTCGGGATGACACAGTCTTCCGGGGGTTTTTTAGTTTTATAGCTTATAAATAATCAATAAATTCAAATATTTGCACAGGGAAACAGCAATGCAGACACAACGCCTCAGAATCGCAATTCAAAAAAAAGGTCGCTTAAGTAAAGAGTGTCAAGACTTACTTAAAAAGTGTGGTGTTAAATTTAACATCTTGGGTGAGCGGTTGGTGGTTCACTCACTAAATATGCCAATCGACCTATTATTAGTCCGTGATGACGATATTCCAGGTCTGATTATGGACGGTGTAGTTGACCTTGGCTTCATCGGTGAAAATGAGCTAGAAGAAGTTCGTCTAGATCGTGTTGCTCTAAAAGAGCCTTCAGAGTTTCGCACACTACGTCGCTTAGACTTCGGTGGCTGCCGCCTTTCTATCGCAATCAATAAAGATGAAGAATACAACGGCCCTCAAGATCTTGCAGGCAAACGTATTGCGACAACGTACCCACAACTACTTAAAGCTTACATGGACGAGCAGGGTGTTGAATTCAGCACTTGTATGTTAACAGGCTCGGTTGAAGTTGCTCCTCGTGCAGGTCTAGCAGACGCGATCGCAGATTTGGTTTCTACCGGTGCAACGCTCGAAGCAAACGGCCTAAAAGAAGCAGAAGCTATCTTCCAATCGAAAGCAACACTGATTCAACGTGTTGGTGAGTTCGACGCAGACAAAACGGCATTGATTGAAAAGCTACTGACTCGTATGCAGGGTGTTCAACAAGCGAAAGAGTCGAAGTACATTATGCTTCACGCGCCAACCTCTCAGCTAGAAAAAATCAAAGCGTTATTGCCTGGAGCCGAAGACCCTACTGTGCTTCCATTATCGACGGATAAAGACAAAGTGGCCGTTCACCTAGTAAGTACTGAGAATTTGTTCTGGGAAACGATGGAACAGCTCAAAGAGTTGGGTGCAAGCTCGATTCTAGTATTACCAATCGAAAAAATGATGGGGTAGTGACAATGAGAACTGTTGTTTGGCAATCTTTAAGTGAATCTCAGCAAGACTCAGTATTAGAGCGTCCAGCTATTACTGAAGGCGCAAACATCACCGCGACTGTTTCTGATGTTATTGCAAAAGTACGAAATGAAGGCGATGCCGCACTCAAAGAACTGACTGCAAAATTTGATGGCGTGACCCCTAAAAATATTCGAGTGACTTCGGGTGAGGTTGAAGAGGCGTGTACTCGTCTCACTCCGGAAATGAAGCAAGCGTTAGAGCAAGCTTATAGCAATATTGCCAAGTTTCACGAAGCTCAGAAGCCTCAGCCGATTAAGGTTGAAACGCAACCTGGCGTTTTGTGTGAGCAGGTAACGCGCGCGATTAATACGGTTGGTCTTTATATTCCAGGTGGTAGTGCGCCACTTCCGTCAACGGTTCTTATGTTGGGTGTACCCGCTCAGATCGCAGGTTGTCGTAAGGTTGTCTTGTGTTCGCCTCCGCCTATTGCCGATGAAATTTTGTATGTCGCTAAACTGTGTAACATCGACGAGGTTTACAATGTCGGTGGTGCTCAAGCGGTGGCCGCAATGGCTTACGGTACTGACAGTGTTGCGACGGTTGATAAGATTTTCGGCCCGGGTAATGCGTACGTGACTGAAGCGAAGCGCCAAGTGAGCAATGACTTCCGTGGTGCTGCGATTGATATGCCTGCAGGCCCATCAGAAGTCATGGTCATTGCAGATGAAACGGCAGACGCAGATTTCATCGCGGCAGACTTATTAAGCCAAGCTGAGCACGGCCCTGACTCACAAGTGGTATTGGTCACACCGTCGCCAATTGTGGCAGACCAAGTAACCGAAGCGGTGCAGAAACAACTGAAAGAGTTGTCTCGTGCTAACATCGCTCAGCAAGCATTGGCATCTAGCCTGATTATCATTGCTGAATCCATCACTCAAGCGATCGCAATTTCGAATTTCTATGGCCCTGAGCACTTAATTGTTCAAACCAAGAATCCACGTGAATTGTTGCCATTACTGGATAATGCGGGGTCTATCTTCCTCGGTGACTGGTCTCCTGAATCTGCCGGTGATTATGCATCAGGCACAAACCACGTATTGCCAACTTATGGTTACACCAAAACGTATTCGAGCCTAGGGTTAGCAGATTTTTCAAAGCGTATGACAGTACAAGAGCTCACAGCCGAGGGCTTGAAAGGCTTAGCACCAACAGTTGTGACGATGGCGGAAGCTGAGGGGTTGGATGCGCATAAGCGTGCTGTGACTATCCGAGTTGAAAAGTTAAATAAAGCGAAGTAGGGGTGGAGTATGGAAAAGTTAGCAAGAAAGCAAGTTCAGGCTCTAACACCTTACTTATCGGCAAGACGCATTGGTGGTAGCGGAGATGTATGGCTCAATGCCAACGAATCTCCATTTGATAATGAGTACAACTTAAATCTGTCTCGTTTAAATCGCTACAGCGAATGTCAGCCGCCAGAGTTGATCGATGCTTACGCACAATACGCAGGTGTGAAACCAGAGCAAACGCTGACAACACGTGGTGCAGATGAAGGTATCGAGTTACTGATTCGTGCGTTCTGTGAGCCGAACGAAGACGCTATTCTTTACTGCCCACCCACTTACGGTATGTACGCAATCAGCGCAGAGACGATGGGTGTTGAGCGTAAAGTTGTGCCTCTAACCGCTGAATGGCAATTGGATCTTCCAGCTATTGAAGCTCAACTCGACAACGTAAAAGTGGTGTTTGTTTGTAGCCCAAATAACCCAACCGGTAATTTGGTTGATCGCAAAGACATCATCAAGTTGCTTGACATGACACAAGATAAAGCGATTGTGGTGATGGATGAAGCGTACATCGATTTTTGTCCAGAAGCGTCAACCGTTGATTTGCTTGAGCAATATCCAAATCTCGCAATTCTACGCACTTTGTCGAAGGCCTTTGCTTTGGCTGGCTTACGTTGTGGTTTTACGCTAGCAAACAAAGAGCTTATCGATGTTCTGTTAAAAGTGATCGCGCCTTATCCAGTGCCAATCCCTGTTGCTGACATCGCCGTTCAAGCACTTTCAGAGCAAGGACTAGCGCGAGCTAAGTTCCAGGTTTTGGATTTAAGTGCTAACCGAGCGTATTTGCAAGCGGGTCTATTAGGCATGCCTCAAGTGACGGTGTTTGATGGCTGGGGTAACTACCTACTGGTTAAATTCCCGAACGGCGATGCGTTATTTAAAGCGGCTTGGGATACGGGCATCATCTTACGTAATTCACCCATTGAAGACTGTGTTCGTATTAGTATTGGTAACCGCGAAGAGTGCGAAAAGACACTTGGATTCATTCGTAACTTTTATCAGTAACGAAAGGCTTACCAGTCATAACATTTGCCAGTTTGATTTGATTTATCGGGCTGGCAAGTGAAACCAATATTTCGGGTTAGCGTTTGATTTTAGCTAGGCCACCAGATTTAAAATTAAAAGGAAGTTCAAGTGAGTAAACAACAGAAAATACTTTTTATAGACCGCGACGGCACTTTAATTGTTGAGCCGCCAGTTGACTTTCAAGTAGACCGTTTAGACAAGCTAAAATTCGAACCGCTTGTGATTCCTAGCCTACTGGCGTTGCAAGATGCTGGATACCGCTTAGTGATGGTCACTAACCAAGATGGCCTAGGTACCGATAGCTACCCACAACAAGATTTCGATGCGCCACACAATATGATGATGGAGTTCTTCGAATCTCAAGGCGTTAAGTTTGACGACGTGCTTATTTGCCCTCACTTTGACGAAGACAACTGCTCTTGCCGCAAGCCTAAATTAGGTATGGTTAAAGAGTATCTACAGGGCGGTAAAGTTGATTTTCAACATTCGGTTGTGATCGGTGATCGAATGACGGATCTACAGCTTGCTGAGAATATGGCGATCCGTGGGATTCAATATGGCCCGGACGCGGCAACCGAAGGTACACTTAACTGGCCACAAATCGTTAAAGATCTGACGGTTAACGCGCGTGTTGCTGAAGTGGTTCGAACAACGAAAGAAACGGATATCAAGGTTGCAGTCAACCTTGATGAAACCGGTGGAAACAAGATCGACACGGGTATGGGGTTCTTCGACCACATGCTTGATCAAATCGCGACACACGGTGGTTTCCAAATGAACCTGACTGTGAAGGGCGACTTGCACATCGATGATCACCACACAGTAGAAGATACGGCTCTGGCTTTAGGCCAAGCATTGAAAGATGCACTGGGTGACAAACGTGGCATTGGCCGTTTCGGTTTCAGCTTGCCAATGGATGAGTGTTTAGCTCAGTGTGCGCTAGACCTCTCTGGTCGCCCATACTTGAAATTCGATGCTAAGTTCAGCCGCGAGCAAGTGGGTGATCTTTCAACTGAGATGGTGGTGCACTTCTTCCGTTCTCTAACCGATACATTGGCTTGTACGTTACACCTGTCTTCTGATGGCAATAATGATCACCACATCATTGAGAGCCTGTTTAAAGCATTTGGTCGAACACTTCGTCAAGCAATCAAAGTTGAAGGTAACGAGTTACCAAGCAGCAAAGGCGTTCTGTAAGGGATCGGTATGAAAGAGCAAAAAGTCGTTATTATTGATACGGGTTGTGCCAACGTTTCATCGGTGAAGTTTGCGATTGAACGTCTGGGCTATGCAGTTGAAATTTCAAAAGAACCACAAGTGGTGCTTGCTGCCGACAAGCTGTTCCTACCCGGTGTAGGTACTGCAAGTGAAGCGATGAAAAACCTGCAAGAGCGTGATCTTGTTAGCCTTGTGAAGCAAGTAGAGAAGCCTCTGCTTGGTATCTGTTTAGGTATGCAGTTGTTAGGCAAGCTGTCTCAAGAGAAAGGACAAAAGGCTGACGAGTTAGTGGAATGTTTAGGCTTGTGTGAGGGGGAGGTTCGTTTACTTGAAACCGGTGATTTGCCACTACCACACATGGGTTGGAACACCGTAACCGCAACACCGAATCACCCTCTATTTAAAGATATTGAAGAAGGTGAGTACTTCTACTTCGTTCATAGCTTCGCAATGCCCGTGGGTGACTACACCATCGCACAATGTGATTACGGCAACCCGTTCACAGCAGCAGTGCAAAGTGGTAACTATTACGGTGTTCAGTTCCACCCAGAGCGCTCTTCGAAAGCTGGCTCTAAGCTGATTCAGAACTTCTTGGAATTGTAATAAGGATTAGGCGGCGATCTCGCTGCCATGATAAGGAATGTAAATGATTATTCCCGCGTTAGATTTAATTGAAGGCCAAGTAGTTCGCTTATTCCAAGGGGATTACGGGCAAGTAACAGAATACAAAGTCGACCCAGCAGAGCAGTTTAATCTGTATCACCAAGCTGGCGCTGGTTGGCTGCACCTTGTTGACTTAACGGGCGCAAAAGACACCACGGCTCGTCAGTTAGACTTGATTGCTAAGCTACTGGCTAGCACGCCTGCGAACATCCAGATTGGTGGTGGCGTGCGTAACGAGCAAGATGTCGTTGATTTGCTAGAAGCTGGCGCACAGCGCGTTGTGGTTGGTTCTACAGCCGTTAAGCAACCTGAGTTGGTTAAAGGTTGGATGGAGAAATATGGCGCGGAAAAAATCGTGCTTGCTCTGGATATCAACATTGACGAAAGCGGCACACGTAAAGTCGCGATTTCAGGTTGGCAAGAAGATTCAGGCGTGACCATTGAAGCACTAATTGAAGACTATCTGACGGTTGGTCTAAAACACGTTCTGTGTACCGATATTTCACGTGACGGCACATTAGAAGGATCAAACGTAGAGCTTTACGTTGATCTTTGTAAGCAGTATCCACAAGTGCAATTCCAATCATCGGGTGGCATTGGCAGCCTAGCTGATATCGAAGCACTGAAAGGCAGTGGTGTTGCGGGTGTCATTGTGGGTCGCGCGCTGCTTGATGGCAAGTTTACCGCAGAGGAGGCATTTGCATGTTGGCAAAGCGAATAATCCCTTGTTTGGATGTCCGTGACGGACAAGTGGTTAAGGGCGTTCAGTTCCGCAACCACGAAATTATTGGTGACATCGTTCCGCTAGCACAACGTTACGCGGAAGAGGGCGCCGATGAGCTGGTATTTTACGATATTACGGCATCAAGTGATGGTCGTGTGGTCGATAAAAGCTGGGTGAAACGTGTCGCAGAAGTGATCGATATTCCTTTCTGTGTCGCTGGTGGCATAAAATCAGCGGAAGACGCAGCGCGCATTCTTGAGTTTGGCGCGGATAAAGTATCGATCAACTCACCGGCTTTGGCTAATCCACAATTGATCACTGACCTTGCGGATAAGTTCGGCGTGCAGTGTATCGTTGTTGGTATCGATTCATACTTCGACAAAGAAACCGGTAAGTATCAGGTTTACCAATTTACCGGTGATGAAGCGCGTACTAAAGCAACCAAATGGGAAACCAAAGATTGGGTGCAGGAAGTACAGAAGCGTGGCGCAGGTGAGATTGTGTTAAACATGATGAACCAAGATGGTGTTCGCAACGGCTATGACATCGATCAGTTAAACATGGTGCGTGAAGTGTGTAATGTGCCATTGATTGCCTCTGGTGGCGCAGGCGCGATGGAACACTTTGCGGAAGCCTATAAGAAGACCAACGTGGATGGAGCACTTGCCGCTTCGGTATTCCATAAGCAAGTCATCAATATTGGTGAACTTAAACAGTATTTAAAACAACAAGGTGTCGAGGTGCGACTATGAGTTTTGAACCCGTAAACTTATCAAAAACAGAAGTAGGCGCATTGTCAGAGCGTATTGATTGGGAAAAAGTAGAGGGTTTAGTGCCAGCTATTGTTCAAGATTACCAATCGAGCCAAGTGTTAATGATGGGATACATGAACCCAGCAGCACTTGAGAAAACAGGCGAAACTGGGCAAGTGACGTTTTTCTCTCGCACCAAAGAACGTCTTTGGACCAAAGGTGAAACGTCGGGAAACGTATTGCAATTGCAAAACATTGCTTTGGACTGTGACAATGATACCTTGTTGGTTAAGGTTAATCCCATTGGCCCAACGTGCCACACAGGTACCACAACGTGCTGGGATGGAGATAAGCAAGAAGAAACACAGATGGTGTGGCTTCATCAGCTTGAGCAGCTATTGGCTGCCCGCAAGGACGCAGACCCTGAGTCTTCTTATACTGCCAGTTTATATGCCCGTGGCACCAAACGTATTTCGCAAAAAGTGGGTGAAGAAGGCGTTGAAGTCGCGCTTGCGGCGACGTCGGGCGATAAGGCGGAGTTAGTGTGTGAATCAGCAGATTTGATTTACCACTTGATGGTTCTTCTTCAAGACCAAGGCTTATCGATGAACGACGTGGTGAACAAATTAAAAGAGCGCCATAAGTAAGCTCTCTTTGGGTTAATCGAACCACGAAAAAGAGAGATAAAAGCTCCGTAAATAACCATGTTTACGGGGCTTTTTTAGCGTTCCATCCTGAGTGTATTTCTTCACCTTTCGGCCTCGTCATTGCGAGGATTCTAAGCGACATCAGGAATCTCTTCTCTTAATCAGACTTCCTAGTCGTACGAGTTACCCGCAGCACTTCTTATACTTCTTTCCACTACCACAGATGCATGGGTCATTACGGCCGATCTTGAAGCTTTCAACCGTTTGGTTTAAGCGAAGATCGATTTCTGGTTGCGTAGTTTCTTCTTGCTCTGGGAACTCACCGTCGATATAGAACCATAGGCCGTTTTCACGAATGAAACGAGAGCGCTCTTGCATGCAGTATTGTGCGCCGTCTTCATTGAAGTAAGCTTTAAATTCAACAAAGCCTTCGTCTTGGTGCGAGCCTGCCGTAGTATCGATGACCTCTAGGCCAGCCCAATCACTGTCGATCGATTCTGCGATGCCTTCTCTTTGTGCTTCGGCATTGCAGTTAGGGTGATAAGTCGCCACAACATAGTCAACCAAACCCAACACGTGCGCTGAATAACGCGAGCGCATTAATTGCTCAGGCGTTTCAACGGCACTGTGGTTAAGGTGCGCTGATTCACAGCACTGTTGGTAAGTATTATTGCTACCGCAGGGGCATAAAGACATTGTCAAATCCTATAAAAATGGCCTCGATTAAGAGGCCATAAATGAATGCGTGCAGTGTATCAAGAAACGCTCGCTCACCAAAGATCAGTTTCTATTGAAGTGATTGAGTGACGCGAACTACTTCAAAGCAGGGGATAAAAGTTCTTGAGACCAAGAGGTCGCTTCGTCATAGGTTTGGCCGAGTTGCTCTTCGCCTAGTTTGAGCAGTTTACATATGCGAGTTGCTTCATCCCATCGGGCTTGCTCATAAGCAATAATCATCGCTAAGACGGCCCCTAATACCCCTTTACGTTGTATCAGAGCCTCTTTTATCTCTTCATCAATCGGTACAGAATCTAACACCTGCTTTAATGGTTGATCGAAGAGTGAATCGAGTAGCGAGAACATACCGGTTAAAAAGGCTTGCCCTGGCTCAATTTTCACGTTCATCTTTGTGACTAATAGTTCGCATTGACGAGCACGCAGCACCGCTAATCCATAGAGTGAATCGGGCTTATCTTCTTTTGCTGATGCAATAGCCACAAGAGAAACGAATTTACGTAGCTTTTGTTCGCCAAGGAAAATTAGCGCTTGGCGGAATGAGCGAATCGTTGTTGCTGATTCACTCGCGGAGTTTACATACGCAAGTAGCTTATAAGACAGAGTGACATCTATGGTAATTAGACGTTCTACTTCAACGAAGTCGATAGGATCTTTAGCGATCTCTTTCAATAGCTGAACGATAGTTAAAAATGCAGGATTCAGCTTTCGAGTTTGAATCATCTCTGGTTTACTAAAAAAATAACCCTGGAAGTAGGTGAACCCGGCTTGGTTTGCTTCTTGATACTCATTGTAAGTTTCTACTTTTTCTGCCAGAAACTTGATATCTAACCCTTTTAAAGAGTTCATAAATATTGAAGCTTTTGCTATTGAGACTAAACGAATGTCAAACTTGATAATTGACACGTAGGGCAAGAAACGTTTCCAAGATTTGCTTGGCACAAAGTCGTCCAATGCAATGGTGTAGCCTGCATCATAGATGGTCTTTATCGCTTGAAGTAATTCGTCTGTCGGTTCGCAGTCTTCAAGAATCTCAACAACGAGACTATCCTTGGGGAACAAGGTTGGAACTAAGTTAATCAGGCTTGCATAAGGGAAGTTAACGAACCCAAGCTTATCACCCAACGTATTGTAGTGGGTTGACAAGAAATGGTCGGAAAGCAGGCGACTAGTAGCGAGCTCAGGCTCTACCTCAGGGAAAGTATTTTTAGGACCATCCCTGAATAGCAACTCGTAACCTATAGTTTTCTTGCTCGTGTCGAGTATTGGCTGACGTGCTACGTATGAATATTTCAACTTAGTACTGTGTTCGGTTTATTTTTAAT
>NZ_JAKJSY010000100.1:0-11742 GCF_050337445.1 Vibrio minamisatsumaniensis
TAATACAATAAGTCTTATTATATGGTGTATTTGAATCATAACTTAAGTTCTTTCTGGATGCCTTTGTTCAATTCAAAGTGATAATTGAAGCCGCGGCTTTGAGGTCTTAGAACACGTTAACGTAGAAACTGTCGGGGGTTCTCGTTATTCGTTTTTCACTTACTATTGCGCATTTTTTTCCAGACGGCTCGTCCGAACATGCCCACACAGTCACCAGCTGTGTGGGTTTTTTTTTACTTTCTTTTTATCAGCATTAAAGCAACACCAACTATCGCGTAAGTGCGCTGGTTTTAAGCTTGCAAAGAAAAAGCTGGGTAACAAGTTGGTCGCTAAAAGGTTTTGAATTTACAGATAGAAATAGATTAGAGAGAAGGAATAGAGGCTGTAAAAGAGTGGTAGAGAACTTGAATAGGTGCAAGTAAAATGCTGGAAGTCGAAGATTTTAACGAGGAAATGGATAGTACAGAAAAAACGAACCTCGCTGAGAGATCGCCGCCGAAAAGACAGGCAATACCCTAGCGAGGTCGTACGTCAATTACTTCTCTAGTTTTACGAAGTAGTCGAAGATAACAGGTACGTCATTGTTACCCATGCCTGCGTCAACCGCAGCTTGTAGGCTAGTTGCAGTACCTTGAGCGATTAGAGACTCAGTACCTAGCTCTTCACAAAGAGCAAGGAAGTAACCAAGGTCTTTGTTTGCGTTAGCAACAGAGAAACCTAGCTTCTCTTCGCCGTCTACCGCGTAGAACTTACAGAATTGCATGAACGGAGAGTTAGATGGACCTGCAGACATGATGTCAAACAGTTGTTGGCCATCAACACCAGCGCGTTGAGCAACAGCGAAAGCTTGAGACATAGTTGCAACAGTCGTCATACCCATGAAGTTGTTTACAAGCTTAGTCACGTGACCAGAACCTAGAGCGCCTAGGTGGAATACGTTTTCGCCTTGCTCTTCAAGAACAGGTTTAACTTTGTTGAAAGTGTCCATGTCGCCAGCCGCCATGATGTTCAGAAGACCATCTTTAGCGTGTGCAGGAGTACGACCTAGAGGTGCGTCGATCATGCCCGCGCCTTTTTCAGCAAGAGCTGCGCCGATTTGCTTAGTAGAAGCAGGGATGGAAGTACCGAAGTCTACAACTACAGCACCTTCTTTGATGCCCGCTAGAACGCCATCTTCGCCGTAAACGATTTTTTCAACAACAGCAGAAGTTGTCAGACAAAACTGAACGATGTCACTTGCCGCTGCTAGTTCTTTAGCAGAAGTGAATGCCGTTGCGTTGCCGCGGTCGGTAACGCGAGCAACAGCTTCAGCGCTTAGATCCATTACGTTTACGTGGTAGCCGCGCTTTTGCAGGTTTTCAACCATGTTGCCGCCCATAAGACCTAGGCCAATGAAACCGATTACAGGTTTAGTCATGTTCAAACTCCAAATATAGTATTGTATGATTATATGCTCATTATAATAACGACGTCTTTCTTGTTACGCAATAGTTTTAGGGTATTGATTCGAGGGTTAGACGCAAGTTGTGACCGAGGTTCACTTTACGAGAAAATATCGGGCACGCTTTGTCCTTCCAGGAACTATATACTAAAAAAAACTCCAAGCTTTCACTCGGAGTTTTTAATATCTAGCTTCTGTTGCTTCAGCGAATTACAGTTCGATTGAAACCGTTTCACCGTCAACATTTAGCATTAGCGTGTTGCCTTCAAGCTTGTGAGACACTTCAACTTGCTCGCCTTCGTTCTTGTTCGGAACAAGAAGCGTCAGGATGTTGTGCTCTTTTGATGCCTTAAATTCCACTTCAACGTGACGGTGGATTTCAAGATCTTTGAACTCGTATGGGTCAACTTCGCCAAAACCTTCCACGTTCTTAACTGCAGTGATGTTATCCGCAGACTCGTTGATGAAGTTTACGTCTAGGTGCGCCACTTCGCCACGGATAGTGAAAGACTTGTCTGCCACTTCGTTTGTGAACGTCGTGTGCATTAGCCAAGTCATGTCTTTCTCTTCAGAAAGCGTTGCCTTGTCTTGCATTACGAATACTTTACCTTGAACAAACCAGATCTTACGCTTGTAAGATTCGATTTCAGGAACGAAGTACTTGTAAGATGCTGTTGCATCACCTTCAACCATCTTTACGTCAGATTCAGTGTCGAAGTCAGAGATAGTGCCGCCCGCTTCAATACAGAAGCGATCTTGATGGTTTTCGTAACCCGTGTTCTTGTTCTCGCCGTATTGGCCTTTACCGCCAAATAGTGGCAGGTTTTTAGAGAACGTTTGACGACGCCATTTTGTGTGCATATCAACACCGAAACCACCGTAGTAGCCCGTGATTGACGCTAGCGTTTCACCGAATGCATGCAACGTGAATGCGTTTTGGTCGCCATGAGAATGGCTGATTGAGCCAAACGGAGAACATTTAAATACCATATGAATATGGTTATCACGCTCAGTCATCTTGTTGTGGAATGCAGCCCAACCCGTAATTGGAAAGACTTTCAACAGTGGATCGTTCGATGGGGCTTCCTCTTCAGGTGCATCCCATAGGATGTTGAAGCGAAGATCGTCATAGCCAAAGTCCCACCAACCAAAGTTGTAGAATTTGGTGTGTGCTTCAGTATCACGACCTTTAAGCTGGTTGTAGTACCAAACGTACTCAGGCTTCTGGTTAACACCTGCGTAGTGCTTGATGTTATAAGCCAGTTTTAAACCTGGGAAATCACCAATTGACGACTGGTCACAGAAGCTCGCGCGCTTAGAGTGAACCGGCATGCAGTAAAGCGGGAAATCACCGGTGTTTTCGTAGAATGTCTTATTGAACATGTCTACGCCACAGTAGGCTTTTAGTAGGTCGAATGCTTCGCCTAAGAATGCAGTTTGCGTATTCCAGTAGTCTGGGCCTTCAGCCCAACCGCCGTCTTCACCGCCCCATGGTGGGTAGTGTACCGCGTAGTATTCGAGTGCGTATGCAATGTACTCACCTGCTTTCGGGTGATCGTGGTAAAGCGCAATACACGTTGGGATGATAGCAGAAGAGATAGAACGAACACCGTGGCTGTTTAGAGGGTTGTTCAATAGATCAACCGTCACTTTCAGGTGGTGCATGATTTCGTCTAGACGCTCAATCAAAGCATCTTGAACTTGCTGACGTTCTTCATCGGTGAAGTAGCCGTGTAGCCAGTCGTAACCCCAAGCCATCGCTGCGATGACACGGAAAGCCGCTTCATCGTTATAGCCACGAGAAGTTACGCCTTCAGGATCGTACGTAGACAGCTTTAGAGTCCAAGCTTTTGCTTTAGCAATGAGCACTTCGTCTTCTTTTACAACACCAGCAATCGCTAAGTTGCGTGTTGCGTTCAGTGCCATTTGACAATCAACGTACATTTGACGCCAGTAAGGGCGCCACAGAGAAGCTTTACCTACTGTCTCTGCTGGGTACGCTTGAGGCTCTTCAAAAGGAGCAGTCTCAAGGAACTTAACCGTCGAATTGTTGTAGAAATCATCAAACATGCAGTGAGCTTCATCGGCTTTCACTTTCGCTTTGAATTCTTCTAACTGATCAGCTTGAACAAGAAGGCGTGGACGCGCTTCGCTCAAGTTGTCTAGGAATGATAGATCGAAGTCACGCTTCTGTACTTCGATAGGAAGTAGGTCTACAAGATTACCTGCTGAAGTATCATTCTCCAGCTTCATCTTCCTGATTGCATCAAGAGATTTTTGGTCGCTCATTCTAACTCACTTATCTTCAAGTTGATTGAAAGGAATTAAGCAACAATATACATCATATTGTAGGACAATTGGATGTATTTTGATTCGATTGAACCATTTTGTACAGTTTTCGTGATTTAGGTCAGATATATTCACCTGACGATTTGCCTGTTTCGTAGAGCAAAAAAAATGCGACGTCCTCTCGGCTCGTCGCATTATTCTATTTATTACCTTTGCGATGATTAGCCTTGCGTTGCAGCTTTTGCTTGCTTGCCGCCATCGTCGACAGCTTTGACAAGTAGCATACCAACGCCGCCCACTATCACACCACATAAGATGAAGACGAAACGCCCCCACATTGGGTTTGAAAGCAGTGCCATCAGCATCACACCAACACCAGCTGCTGCGATGAGTTTACCAAGCATTTGACGTTGCTTGTTATCGAGAACTTTCTGTTCTGCAGACTCAGAAACAAGTGGTGTCTCTAGGTTGCTAAAGAACTTATCTACATCTGCCTGACGTTTGTCACTTAGAGGTTTGTAGAACAGCGTTGATAACATGAAGAAGCCACCCGTCAGAGCAATGTGACTGACTAGACCAATCGCCACTTTAACATCTGACCACTCACGGCTTGTTAGCTCTTCTAGCCCAAAGATAGACGAGACCATCTCAGAGTTAATAACAAAACCTACGTAGTAAGAAACAAAACCACCCACGACCAGCGTACCCCAACCAGCCCAGTCCGGAGTCTTCTTAATGAAGAAGCCAAGGAATGCAGGAATTGTCATTGGGAAGCCGATAAGTGCGCCTACATACATCATTGTATCGAACAAGCTCAAACCTTTAAGCGAGTTGATGAACTGTGCGATAAGAATAATAGCGATACCAAATACGGCAGAAGTAATCTTAGAAACCGTTACCAGCTCTTTCTCACTTGCGTTGCCCTTACGAACAATCGTTTCATAGAAGTTCTTAACAAAGATACCTGAGTTACGGTTTAGACCTGAGTCCATTGAAGACATTGTTGCGGCAAACATCGCTGCAACAAGAAGGCCGACCATACCTGCTGGCATGTATTCTTGTACGAAGTATAGGTAGGCAAAGTCACCCGCTTTGTTACCTGCCTCTGGGTAAACTGCTGCTAAGTCGACACCTTGACCGGCAATAAACCAAGAAGGCATGAACCAAATGAAGACACCACCAAGCATGAGTACGCATGCTAATAGAGCTGCTTTCTTCGCATTCTTTGAGTCTTTAGCCGCTAGGTAGCGGTAAGAGTTAAGCATGTTGTTCGTGATAGAGAATTGCTTAACAAAAATGAAGAATGCCCAAATACTGAAGATACTGAGGTAATTAAGATTATTACCAGCAAGGAAAGTACCACCTTCCGGTACTGGGAAGTTATGCACAATTTCACCAATGCCGCCACCTTGTACAACCGCAACAACAGCACATGTTACAGTCACCGCCATGATGATAACCATCTGCATGAAGTCAGATGCGATTACCGCCCATGAGCCACCAGTTACTGACATTGCCAATACAACCAAACCAGTAATCCAGATCGTTGCTGTCATGTCGAAGCCAAAAATACCAGAAGCGATGATTGCTAGTGCGTTTAACCATACACCCGCAGAAACAACACTGTTTGGCATTGAAGACCAAGTGAAGACTTGTTCATTCGTCGCACCGAAACGCATACGAATAGCTTCAATGACCGTTACTACACGTAGTTGACGGAACTTTGGAGCGAAGTACGCAAAGTTCATGAAATAACCAAATGCGTTGGCGACGAAGATGACACCTACAGCAAACCCATCGTTATAGGCTTTGCCTGCTGCACCGGTAAATGTCCATGCACTAAACTGAGTCATGAAGGCGGTAGCACCAACCATCCACCACAACATGTTACCGCCCCCACGGAAGTAATCACTAGTGTTGTTGGTAAATGATCTAAACATCCAACCTATTGCAATCAAGAATAGGAAGTAAATGCCGACAATAATCGTGTTGAGTTCCATCGTGTATCCTTTGTCCGAAGTAATTTCTTACAAGTACTATAGAAAACATTGCTACCTATTTGTAGTACAATAACGTAAATAAGTGATGGCGATCTTATTTTGATTGGTTAAAAACATCATATATATGACATAGGATGGAATATGACTAATTCATAGCCAATTTAAATCAGTAAACTTAAATTCGACCACAAAAAAACACAAAATCATTTAAAATCAATAAATTAACTCGATAATTCAATTTTCAAACGTAATAAATAAGACARCCATAACACTTATTGAGTGCTAGTATTGTAGAATGACAATGACTCTTACCTCCACACCTCGCTTCATTTATAAGACAATAATACTTAGCAACTCCACCCTTAAATGATTGATTTCGCCCTACATCACTTCACAATTCTGGCTTGGTGCCAGAGCGAAGCCAGTGCTTAAAACGAATGAATGGTTTGATAACGAGCAAAGTACCTTAAGAAAAGCCTTGGAGATATTTAATAAAAAAAGGCATGCGCGTGGCATACCTTTTAAATGGTTTAAACAAGCCTGTCAGTGGCTCAAATCAGATTCAAAACCCTGTTTAACTAACCGGTACTAAGCGGTGATTGGCATCTTGTAAGTGCGCTGCTGACATTAAACGTGCTTTGTCACTGTCACCGGCCATGATTGCTTCATAAATTCTACGGTGTTCATTGATACATGTGCTGCCTTCTTCAGAAGAGTGCACAATGAAGTTAACGAACATAGTCGTCAAAATGTTACCGAATGGCAGGTAAAAATCATTACCTGTCGCATTGAAGATCAAGCTATGGAAACGCGTATCAATGTCTGTCCAACGCTCTTGATCAAACACTTCAGCTTCATCCACTTCGACCATTTTTTGAAAGATTTCCGACAGCTCAATACGTTGCTCAGCCGTCGCAAATTTTGCCGCTAGTGCACACGCTTCAGGTTCAATTGCACGACGAAGACCTAAGAACTGTGAACAAAATTGGTCTATGTCAGTTAGGCCGTCCATCCACTCTATCAGTTGAGGATCAAGGAAGTTCCAGTATGCACGATCTACTACACGAGTACCGATTTTCGGGCGGGACTCTAATAGACCTTTAGAGGTCAATAGTTTAACTGCTTCGCGAAGTGCCGTTCGGCTGATACCAAACTGTTCACACAACGCCATTTCACCAGGAATAATAGAACCTTGTGGCAATTCGCCAGACAAGATTCCACGAGCGATTTCACGCGCTACTTGTACGTGCAGGCTGCGCTTCGAACCCGAAATAGAATTAAAAGTGGTAACCATAAGTTCACTTATTTTATATGTTATGTTTTTGTTTGATTTAAGTTTCACTATAACAGTATTTCAACCGACAGCCAATTGAGCAAAGAGCACACATACCCACCACCTATCCACTCATGCTTTTCAGACATAAAAAAACCGAGCAACTCGTAGTGAGTGACTCGGTTTAACTTATTCCCGATGTATTCAGTCGTTGTGGGTATCAACGAACAATTTTGCAATCACGACTGAATTCAATGTGATGCTTCGTTCCCGCAAAGCTCCACATCAACACAAGCCGTCGTTAAACAACTTGCGTGTCAATCATTTACAGTTGAGCAAATGATCCTTGCCACGAGTATATCTCACCCGCAAACTCAACAGTGTGAGTGGCTTGTTGCACGTCTTCAGCTTGGTTTGAAATACCGTAGTGGTAAGTGTTACCAGAAGTCGTCTCAATGCGAATAACCGTTCCGACACTGTTATGACCGACAACCGATACTGATTTAACTAGGCCACGAGCGCCCACAGAGGCTTCGATAGACTCGTTAAAGTAACCATGCGTTTCGAGTACAGAAGCAAACACGTGGTTCTGACCAGACTGACGTAAGATCAGCGCAGGTTCACTCTTAAGGTTGAAATCTGGATCGTTCGCCCCTGTGCGAGCAAAAATCACTTCACTGCCCGCATTCGCGCTGGTTACTAGGCTGTAGTAGCTGCTGTCATGTAACCAGCTTACTAGAGAACCTTCTTCGTTTACTTTGCCTGAAGCAAGGTTCCATAAGTGCTGGTAACCGTTGTCTTCACCTAACGGCTTAAGCGTTTTTTCCATGTGGTAATCAAAGTCAGTACGGATGATCTGACCAGAATGGTGAACAGGTAAGTCGTACTGGTGCTCAGCGTCAGCTTCGATGCGGTACACATCGATCACGAGCGGTTTTTCGAACTCAGGCAGATCAGCGAGAATCACGCTGCGTTGCATGTCTACGCCCGTGTAGTACTCAGAAATGGTGCCACTCATGCCTTGCAGAGACTGGTCGTCTGCTACGAAGAAGTGCTTCTGACCAAACTTAGACTCAGCCAATGCTGTGTTGAAGTTGTTCTGTGTTTTCTGATCAACCGTGACTGTGTTGTGAGCAACCGTCTGCTTACAGTAAGACTTGTTCTCTGGGATGTAACGACCGCCAAACTTAGGCTCAACGTTTACCCAGCGACCGAAGCCGTAATCGTGCAGCACTTCGTGGCCACGGTTGAATACGCTTAGGTGCAGACCATCGTAGTGACCGTGGTCTAACGCAGAGTGATACTGGTGGTCTGAGCCGTGCTGACCAAACCAGATCAACGCCATGGTATCTGCAGTCTTAGGGTCGCCGTCTTGCTCATCACGGTGACGAAGGATGCTCACACCGCCTTTTTCGCCTTTAGGGCCGTCGGTGACAAACAGGCTGCCCCAGTTGAATGCTTTGATGTCGTCAGCTGCATCAACCGCGTCAGACAGTGTTTTACCTGAAGCATGAACCCAAACGTCTTGTTGGTGATTCGCCATACCAAGCAGAGTTTCTGTCTGCTCGTAACGGTGGTAACACACAGACGTTGCCATGATAACGCCTTCATCGTTGATAGAGATTGTCCTCGATGAATCGTTCAGAGCTGGCAATGTACCGTCTGGGAATGCGGTTTTGAATACCGAGTAAGACGTTGTCTTGATCACGGAATCGTTGAATTCATAGATGCCGACTTCAGGCTGACGACGTTCAATCGCTTCTGCGAACAAGTAAATTGGACGTAGCGAAAAACGGTGGTAGTAAGGACCTTCCATGTAGTAGCCGTCTGGCGAAAACAGTTGGTCAAGTTGCGCTAAGAAACCGCCGCTGACTTTATCTAGTTTCAAGCCGTAAAGCGCTTTGTCTACCGACTCTTGGTCGTTGATTGCGTAGCCACAAATACCGACTGCAGCCACTGCCCATAAGCCGTGGTTGTGTACGATATCGAAGTCGTGTGCGTAAGTCACAACGAACATTTCGATCATTTGCTTAAGCAGATCATCTTCGATCAGACGCTTTTGCTCTTCAGATATGGTGTGGTAAATACAGCTGTACGCACAAGAAGCGTAGAGCATCCACATGTTCTCGTTCAACGTTTGGTGGAACAGCTTACCCGGAGGGTTAGAGTCACGGCTGACGTTGCTTTCAAGTGTTGGGTACACCGTCGCGTATGCAGTGAGCATATCAACGATGTAATCACGGTACTTTGTTTCTTCCGTGATAAGGAACAAACGGCCTGCTAGATCCATATGGATGTAGTTTTGCTTGTGACGGTTGTGCTCGTAACCGCCGCCTTCACCGTGACCGGGTACTTCAATGCCAACTTCCGCCATGTAAGCGTCAGTTTGTTTAATGTCGCGAGTCAGTGCGTTACCTAAAAGGCTATCCTTGCCAAGTTCTTTACGAAGCTCTGCGGCTTCATCAAAGTTAAGTAAAAGTGGTTGATAGCTCATTATTATTTCCCCTGCTCTGCTGTGCTTGCTAATTCTGGGTTTAAAGTTGTTTCTACTGAGTAGAAGCCTGTCCAGCTGTATACTTTGCCGTTCAGCTCTACTTTGTGTTCAGTGCTATCAGTCGCGCCAAGTTGGTTGCTGATCATCACTGTCACGTTTGATTTCTCTGTGGTGATCTCAACTACCGAACCGATATTCGTGTGAGCCACTACTTTGATGTCTTTCACAACACCACGTGCATTCACTGATTGCTCGAATTCTTCGTTGAAGTAACCGTGCGTTTCAACAACAGAAGCAAACAGTGTTGTTTCGCCTTTGCTGCGGAGAATAAACGCAGGCTCTGAACGTAGGTTGAAGCTTGGGTCATTCGCGCCAGTGCGAGTAAAGATCACTTCCGCATTATCGTTAGACGTTGCGCCTAGCCACGTGTAGTAGGTGTTGTTTTGTAGCCAGCTGACCAGTGCTGTGCCCTTCACTTCACCGCTTGCCACGTTCCATAGGTGTTGGTAACCGAAGTCTTCACCTAAAGTGTTCAGCTCTTTGTTTGCTTGGTATTCAAAGTTAGTGCGAACAATCTGACCTTGATATTGGTGTGAGTAATCGTATTGATGCTCGCCTTCGCCACCCTTTTCTGAATCTAAGCGGTATAAATCGATCAATAGCGGAGATTCTAATTCTTCAAGGTTAAGCATGAACACGCTGCGTTGCATGTCAAAACCTTCGTAATGATCGTTAGCAAATGCGCTCATGCCATTGATTTGATCGTCTTCTACTTTGAAGAAGTGTGGCAAGCCATGTACTGCATCCGCGCGCTCAACCTCAAAGTTGTTCTGACATTTTTCATCAATCGTTACTGCGTTATGTGCAATTGTTTGACGAGCGTAAGATTTGTTTTCGTCTAGGTAACGGCCGCCGAATTTAGGCTCAACGTTCACCCAACGACAGAAGCCGTATTCACGCAGTACTTCTTGACCTCGGTTGAAGAAAGAAATACCCAGCGTATCAAAGTTGCCGTGACCCATGCCGTGTTGGCCGTAGTTCATAACAAGTTGAGAAACGTCGCCTTTCTTATCCTGCATGCGGATAAAACCTTGCGCGCCGTTGTGACCCTCAGGGCCTTCGTTCAATTCAACACTTGGCCAGAAAGGCATGCCAATTTCTTTCTCTGCAGAAGCGGCTTCGTAGGCTTTAGATAGCTCAAGACCACATGGGTGCATCCATACTGCATCTTGAATCTTCGCCATACCAAGAATGTTTTGGTCAACGCCGTTCTCAGAAGAGTAATGCTTGCTGTAAACACTGACTGCAACCTGAACACCCATGTCTGTGATACCCATAGTACGAGAAGCATCATTCAGAGCCGGGAATTCACCGTTCGGGTAAGCCGTCGCAAGCATCGCTTGTACTGTGTTACCAATCACGCCACCTTTGTAGTTGTAGATATCCACTTCAGGCATATGACGGTGGATCACTTCAGCGAACACACACGTTGGACGAATCGCATAACGGTGATAGTAAGGACCTTCCATATAGTAGCCAGAAGGTGCAAACAGCTGAGAAACTTGCGCTAAGAAACCGCCAGTATCATTACGGTCAATGCCGTACACTGACATTTCAAGGTACTCACGCTTGCCAAGGGCAAGACCACAAATACCGACAGCAGCGACGGCCCAAATGCCGTGGTTGTGGATACGGTCGAAGTCGTGTGCGTACTTAACTGTGAACATTTCTAGCATGGGTTCAAAAATGCGAGACTCAATGTTGTCACGCTGCTCTTGTGTCAATGTTGAAGCAACGCAAGAGTAAGCCAAACTGGAGAACATTAACCAGCAGTGTTCATTCAGGATTTGGTGAAACAAACGTCCTGTTGGGTTGGTGTTTTTTTGTACGTGGTAATCAAACGTTAGGTATTTGTCTGCGTACACTTCTAGTAAGTCTGTAACGAAGTCTGCGTACTTTTGCTCTTTAGTGATCAAAAACATGCGACCAGCTAAATTCATGTACGTGTAATTTTGTTTATGGCGGTTATGTTCGTAACCCCCTGCTTCACCATGTCCTGGGACATCAATAGGTAAACGCATGAATGCTTCTAGATCTTTCGCGTTTGCTGCAATGGTTTTGCCCATTAAGCTAGAACGGCCCACTTCAAGATGAAGCTGCTCGATTTCTGCTTCAGTCAACAATACTGGTTTAGTCGTCATATTCTTTGTCACCCTCAATGAAGAGTTTATCTATTTTTAAACTT
>NZ_JAKJSY010000101.1:0-11830 GCF_050337445.1 Vibrio minamisatsumaniensis
GTGTGTGCGTGAGAGACCATTCATTCGTCCACATTAAATTCAATGCTTTTCGTTTTGTTTGAGCAGTCGCGGCATGCTTAGTTGGTAAAAATGAATCAGTATCATGGATGGCAAAGACTTGAGCCCAATACCGTATCTGTCTTGAAGAAATTGAATATTGTTTTGCTAAGTAGAGAGATGACGTGCCATCTAAGTATTGCTTAGCAATGATACATTTTAGCTCTCGGCTATATTTGGACATAAAAAGACCCCCAATAATTGGTGTCCAACTATTGGGGGTCAGTTCAAACTTGGGCTTTTTTAATGCCTAGTATCAGATAGTTAATATCAAAGACATTCGATGTTGAGCGGCCAACCGATATCTGTCTGACGGTTCGACTCAATTTCCAATTCAGCAGCTGTGAGTGGGTTGCTGGCTAGCCATTGCTCTGACAGACTCAATGTTAGCTTGTCCTCTTGTGCCGTTAATGTCACTTGTGGTTCAAGGTCGGGGTTACGACGGTGAGTCAACAAAATCGCCAAACGAAGAATACGTAAAATACGCTTGCTGCTGGTGCCCGAGATAGCGTGTTGCTCTGGCAATGACGTTAGTTGCTCATGGTAGCGACGCACGAGTTCACCGAGATAGTATTTTTGAGCACGTGTAAAACCAGGTAAATCTGAGTTTTGGAGTAAGTACGCGCTGTGTTCGCCGCCTTTTTTGAAATCGATGGTTAAACCAATCTCGTGCAGTTTAGCGGCCGTTTGTAAAAGGACACCAGCTTGAGGTTCTGATACCCATGCACTTGCCCCCGCTTGTTCAAACAGAGATTGCGCTAACGATGCGACTTGCTCCCCGTAAATGGTATCTATTTGGTAGCGAGACTGAACACTTGCAATAGTGCGAGCTCGAATATCTTCTTGTCGTAACTCATCTACCATCTCATAAGCCAGGCCTTCACGGAGTGCACCGCCCGCGAGAGTCATTGAATCTATTTTAAGTATCTCAAAGACAGCAATTAGAATTGACAGACCACTCGGGAATACGAGAGCACGTTCAAGGGTTAACCCTTCAATCTCTAATTCTTCGAGTCGCTCTGCTGCCATCGCTTGTTTTTGTAGGCGTTTCAGTTTGGCGTGAGTAATGACCTCATCCATACCTTGTGCCAACATGATTTCTTGCAAAGCTTGAACTGTGCCACTGGCACCGACACACACGTCCCAGCCGATATCAGTGTAGCGTTCAAGGATTGGAACCAACGTTGATTTTGCGGCTTCAATAGCATTATTAAAGTTGGTTGCGGTGAGTTGGCGATCTTTAAAGTGGCGTTCAAGCCAAGTAACACAACCCATTTTTAGGCTAGTCAATGCTTTGGCTGAGAAACCCTCACCAATGATCATCTCGGTACTTGCACCGCCAATATCGACAACCAGTCGGCGGCCACTACCACCAGAAGTATGGGCTACGCCTTTGTAGATGGTCGCCGCTTCTTCTTCACCCGAAATAACGTTGATGTCATAACCGAGTATCTGGTTGGCTTTTTCTAGAAATATATCCACATTGGTCGCGGTACGTAGAGTTGCGGTACCGACAATGCGGATATTGTCTTTTGGAATGTCTTGCAGTCGCTCTGCAAAGAGACTCAAACAGTCCCAGCCGCGCTGCATAGCTTCTGTGCTAAGCGCATTATTTTCATTTAAGCCAGCGGCTAAACGCACTTTGCGTTTAATCTTAGCCATGGTTTGAACGCTGCCGTCAATATGACGTACAACGAGCATATGAAAACTGTTCGATCCGAGGTCGATTGCAGCGTAAAGCGGGGGCGACACTGTTTGACTCATAAGCGACTAAGCTTCCTTGTTATGACGCGGTTGGCGTGGGCGACGATTCGGGTTTGGTTTACGGTTACCGTTGCGTGGGCCATTGTTGTTTGAGCGGCGTTGTTGCGGGTTACGTGTGCGTAAGCGCAATGGTGCTGGCAGATCTTCTAATAGTGCCGAAGCATCGTAGTCAGACATCGGGATAGCGTGCTCAATGTATTCTTCGATTGGTGGCAAGTTGATAGCGTAATCTTCACAAGCAAAACTGATTGAGTGGCCGCTTTCGCCAGCACGACCTGTACGGCCGATACGGTGAACGTAGTCTTCGCAATCGTCTGGTAGGTCAAAGTTGAATACGTGAGTGACTTGAGGGATATGCAGGCCACGAGCGGCAACATCGGTTGCGACAAGCAGGTCAACTTCGCCTTGAGTGAATTGCTCAAGAATCTTTTCACGCTTCTTCTGTGGGACATCACCGGTTAGCAGACCAACACGGTGACCATCGGCAGCCAGGTGGCCCCAAACGGATTCACATTTGTGCTTGGTGTTAGCGAAGATGATCGCGCGATCTGGCCATTCTTCTTCGATTAACGTTTGTAGAAGCGCCATCTTATGTTCGTTAGAAGGGTAGAAAAGCTCTTCTTGAATACGGTGACCAGTCTTGCGCTCAGGTTCAACAACGACATGCTCAGGGTTGTGCATGTGTTCGAACGCAAGTTCTTGTACGCGGTAAGACAGCGTCGCAGAGAACAACATGTTCAGACGATCTTTAGGTTCTGGCATACGACGGAACAAGAAACGGATATCTTTTATGAAGCCGAGATCAAACATACGGTCAGCTTCATCAAGCACAACGGCTTGAATATGATTGAGGTTAAACACCTTCTGCTTGTAAAAGTCGATGATACGGCCAGTCGTCCCGATTAGGATGTCTGCACCTTCTTCAATTTTACCCTGTTGCTTGTCGTAGCTTTCGCCACCGTAAGCCAGCGCTGCCTTGATCCCCGTGCTTGCAACGAGAGAGTCAGCATCGTTAAAGATCTGAATCGCTAGCTCACGCGTTGGTGCCATAATAATTGCACGCGGCTGGTTAGGCTTACGCCCTTCATGCTCAGGTGTTTTTAATAGGTGGTTAAAAGTAGCAGTAAGAAACGCAAGCGTTTTACCAGTGCCCGTTTGGGCCTGGCCTGCAATGTCTTGGCCGGTGAGCAGTACCGGGAGCGCCAAGGCTTGGATAGGGGTGCAGTAATCAAACCCTTTTTTCTCCAATCCTTCAATGACTTGAGGAAGTAAATCCAAGTCGGCGAACTTTTGCTCTGTGATATGTGTCTTTTTCATTGCTATAGAATATCAGCTTAAGCTTGCAATACGAAAGTAAATACATTCCAATAGGGCATCTATTTACTGGTTATCATCCAACCAGTTCTAAAAAACACATTGGAGTGGAAGATGAGTGATAAGATTTTGCAGCTAACTGATGACGGTTTTGATAACGATGTAATCAATGCTGCAGGCCCGGTTCTTGTTGATTTTTGGGCTGAATGGTGTGGTCCATGTAAAATGATTGCGCCAATTCTCGATGAAATCGCAGACGAGTACGAAGGCAAGCTCACAATCGGTAAATTAAATATCGACCAAAATGCTGGTACTCCACCAAAATTTGGTATTCGCGGTATTCCAACGCTACTTCTTTTTAAAGATGGCGGCGTAGCTGCGACTAAAGTGGGTGCGTTGTCTAAAACTCAGCTTAAAGAGTTCCTAGACGCGAACCTATAATCAGGTGAGTAACTGAAAAGAAACCGTGCAGTTAACAAATGCGCGGTTTTGTTTTTTCTAAGCTATAGACTAGTCTTAGTTTTAGTGCTAATTTATCGCACGTTAATTGAACAAATTCTCTTCTTGGTCGAGCCTGTGACCAAATCCTTCTTAACTTAAGAAAACAGATCCTATTTTGACTAAACAAACTTCCACCACTATGAATCTTACTGAACTGAAGAACAGACCTGTGTCTGAACTTGTGAAACTTAGCGAAAGCCTAGGTCTTGAAAATCAAGCTCGTTTAAGAAAACAAGACATTATCTTCTCCATCCTTAAAGCGCATGCAAAAAGTGGTGAGGACATCTTTGGTGATGGTGTTCTAGAAATTCTTCAAGACGGTTTTGGTTTCCTGCGTAGCGGCGATAGCTCGTACCTTGCTGGGCCAGATGATATTTACGTATCACCAAGCCAGATTCGTCGTTTTAACCTTCGCACGGGTGACTCTATTGGCGGTAAAATCCGTCCACCTAAAGATGGCGAGCGTTACTTTGCACTGCTTAAAGTAAACACGGTTAACTACGACAAGCCAGACAACGCTCGTAACAAGATTCTTTTTGAAAACTTGACTCCTCTTCATGCCAACGAACGTATGGTGATGGAAGCAGGTAATGGTGCCACTGAAGATATCACAGCTCGAATTCTTGACCTTGCTTCACCAATTGGTAAAGGTCAACGTGGTCTGATTGTTGCTCCACCTAAAGCGGGTAAGACAATGCTTCTGCAAAATATTGCCCAAAGCATTGCTCGCAATCATCCTGAGTGTGAACTAATGGTTCTACTGATCGATGAGCGCCCAGAAGAAGTAACAGAAATGCAACGCCTAGTAAAAGGTGAAGTGATTGCTTCGACTTTCGATGAGCCAGCATCTCGCCACGTACAAGTTGCCGAAATGGTTATCGAGAAGGCGAAACGTCTTGTTGAGCACAAAAAAGACGTGGTTATCCTATTGGATTCTATTACTCGTCTAGCTCGTGCTTACAACACTGTGATTCCTTCATCAGGAAAAGTGCTGACTGGTGGTGTTGATGCGAATGCACTTCATCGTCCTAAGCGTTTCTTCGGTGCAGCGCGTAACGTAGAAGAAGGCGGTAGCTTAACCATCATCGCAACAGCACTGGTTGATACTGGTTCTAAGATGGATGAAGTAATCTACGAAGAATTTAAAGGGACAGGTAACATGGAACTGCACCTTAACCGTAAGATTGCTGAAAAGCGTGTATTCCCAGCGATTGATTTCAACCGCTCTGGTACTCGTCGCGAAGAGCTACTTACCAAAAGCGATGAACTACAGAAGATGTGGATCCTGCGTAAGATTGTTCACCCAATGGGCGAAACAGATGCAATGGAATTCCTTATCGACAAACTCGCAATGACCAAAACCAACGATGAATTCTTTGACGCAATGCGTCGACAGTAATTTTGACCGGTTGATGGATATCAAAAAAGCGCTGCCTTCGGGTGGCGCTTTTTGTTTGCATTTTACCGTGCGAGCTTGCAGAATAACAAAAAGTGTTAAAAGGAAGTTAAAATGCGACATGGACTGTTGTCATCATTACTCCTGTCTACTTCACTGTTAATGTCATCGGTTGGTATGAGCTATGCAACAGAGATGTCCCCACATACAGTAGAGTCTTGGCTTGAGAATGATCAAGTAAAATTGAAAACGACTGAATTATTCGAGCTTGTGGTACATGATGAGGTGGATTCTCTTCGTTTCGCACTTGAACGCCTAACATTTCCTCAACAAGAGGTCACTCGTTACCAGCTCTTGAAAAAGCTTGAGCAACAAAAAATCGTACTCACTTCCAAGATGGCTCTTTTTATTGAGCAGCAACTTGCTATCACGCCCACTTATCAAGTTTTGGAGCGTGGGGATGGTTACGAATTTACGATACCCGCCTTCGATTACCCTTCCATTGCCAATCGACTCATCAAACAGTGGCGGCAAGATCAAAATACACAGCAGTTTGTGCTCGATGCAGAGAAGCAAGATCTCGATTTGAAGATGTGGTTGTCGGGCAATGAGTACCAAGTTCAAACTCGAGAGTCTTTGTTAATCAAGGAGCTCGATAGTTTGTCGCCTGAGGCTGTCGATTACCTAACGAAACAACTCACAACGTCTTCTATTGTGAGTTGGTTGCCCTCAACGGAGGTTGTCGTTCGATTAGCTCAAGTGAGTCAAGATCCTGAGGTATACAACATTTTATGGCGTATGAAGGCCGATTATTACAGCCAAGCTGAATTAGTGCGGCTTGCTGAAACCCAACAAGTATTTGCACTTGAGCAAGTCATGGCTGCGACTAAGAATCCTCGTTTGAAGGATGAAGCCATTACTTTGCTTGCCAAGGTTAAGCCGCTGTCTGAAGAGGTAAAACAGTTCCTTGTCTCTAGGATGGCAATTGCTGATGAAGCGCCATTAGTCGCCCGTGAATTGGCCAAACAAGGTCATACGCGATGGTTGCAGGATCTTGTCAATGATAACCCTCAAGTGAAGAGTTCTTTAATCAAGCAAGCATTACCGTAAAGTGGATGTTATCTCTTAATAACCACACTAAAAAGGGGGACCTCAACGTTCCCCTTTTTGATATACTGAGTGCAGAATAATCAGCATGTAGAAGCCTTATGAGTTTTAAAGATTTACGTGATTTTATCGACCATCTTGAAAGTATTGGTCAGTTGAAACGCATTTCTCACCCCGTCGATCCTGACTATGAAATGACCGAGATTAGCGACCGAACTCTGCGTGCTGGTGGCCCCGCTCTTTTATTTGAAAATCCGGTAGGCTATGACATGCCTGTTTTGACTAACCTATTTGGTACGCCTGATCGCGTAGCCATAGGTATGGGGCGTCAAGAGGTTAAAGAGTTACGAGAGGTGGGTAAGTTACTTGCCTACCTAAAAGAGCCAGAGCCACCAAAAGGCTTTAAAGACGCTCTTGATAAACTGCCAGTGTTTAAGCAGGTCTTAAACATGCCAGTTAAGCGCCTTCGTAAAGCAGCGTGCCAGAAAGTGGTTTGGCAAGGTGATGACGTCGATTTAGATAAAATTCCGGTGATGAGTTGTTGGAGTGACGATGTCGCTCCCTTGTTAACATGGGGGTTAACAGTGACTCGTGGTCCGAACAAAAAACGCCAAAACTTAGGTATCTATCGTCAACAAAAGATCGGTAAGAATAAAATCATCATGCGCTGGTTAGCCCATCGTGGTGGAGCCCTTGATCTGCGTGACTGGATGGAAACTCACCCCGGTCAACCGTTTCCAGTCTCTGTCGCGTTTGGTGCAGACCCTGCCACCATTTTAGGTGCGGTTACGCCTGTGCCAGATACCTTATCGGAATATGCGTTTGCCGGTCTATTACGTGGTAGTAAAACAGAAGTCGTCAAGTCAGTCAGCAATGACTTAGAAGTTCCTGCAAGTGCCGAAATCGTGATGGAAGGTTACATCGACCCGAATGAATTCGCAGATGAAGGGCCCTATGGCGATCATACTGGTTACTACAACGAGAAAGAAAAACACCACGTGTTCACTATTACTCATGTCACCATGCGCGAGAACCCTGTCTATCACAGTACCTACACTGGCCGTCCGCCGGATGAGCCAGCGGTATTGGGTGTGGCGTTAAATGAAGTGTTTGTTCCTATCCTTCAAAAACAATTTCCAGAAATCGAAGACTTCTATCTCCCACCGGAAGGTTGTTCATACCGAATGGCAGTCGTCACCATGAAGAAGCAATATCCTGGTCACGCCAAACGAGTGATGATGGGGGTTTGGTCTTTCTTACGTCAATTCATGTACACAAAATTTGTTTTGGTATGCGATCAGGACGTTAACGCTCGAGATTGGTCTCAAGTAACCGCAGCGATGTGTAAATATATGGATCCGACACGCGATAGCCTGATGATAGAAAACACACCGATCGATTCTCTAGATTTTGCTTCTCCAGTCGTCGGTCTTGGTTCTAAGATGGGCTTAGATATCACTAAGAAGTGGGAGGCAGAGTTAGCGTTGTCATCAGATGTAGAAGCAGCCCCAGTTAAGAGCGAACATCTAGAAGGTGCTTTGGCTGAACTAGTTAAGCGTTGTTCTGAAATCATCGATATTCATCTGCAAAATGACAATGCCAGTATGGTTATCGTCTCTATTGATAAACAAGCGGCAGGTAATGGTAAAAAAATCATGGAAGCAGTTTGGTCTCAGTTTGATGAGAACAAGTTTGTCATCGTCTGTGATGGTGACGTTAACGTGAGTGACTGGAATGATATTATTTGGGCTGTGACGACAAGAATGGATCCGGCAAGAGATACGTTATTTCTACACAACGACACTGGATACTCCAAGATGGGTCTAGATGCGACGAATAAGTGGGAAGGCGAACGTCTTCGTGAGTGGGGCGTACCAATTACAAAAGATCCTGAGCTCGTCAAAAAAATTGATGGCATCTGGGAACAACTGGGAATTTCATGACCTACAAAATCGTGTTATATCCAGAAAAAATAAGCTTTACAGTAGAAAAAGGGCAAACGGTTTTGGATGCTGCGCTCAACAGCGATATCCATTTTCCAAACCGTTGCCAAGTTGGTGCATGCGCTATGTGTATGTGCAAAATATTAGAAGGCCAAGTGAGTTATCACCTTGAACCCATGCTCACAGAGAAAGAGCAGCTTCAAGGTTGGATTTTTGCTTGCCAAGCATTTGCAGAAAGTAATTTAGTTCTAACCTTTGCCGATTAAGGGTTAGTGAGAGGAAGAACATGACGATTAAATGTAAAGTGAAGTCTATCGAGCCGCTGGCTTGTAACACTTACCAAATTCTACTTCACCCTGAAACACCGGTGGCTTTTAAAGCTGGTCAATACTTGATGGTTGAAATGGGTGACAAAGATAAACGTCCGTTTTCTATTGCAAGTAGCCCTTGCCGCCATCAAGGCGAGCTTGAGTTACACATCGGTGCAGCTGAGCATAATGCTTATGCTTCAGAGGTGGTTGAGGCAATGAAAAAAGCACAGGCAGAAGGTGGCAATATTGCTATAGATGCACCTCATGGTGATGCATGGGTTAAAGAAGAGAGCGAGCGTCCTCTACTACTGATCGCTGGTGGTACGGGCTTTAGTTACGTGCGATCTATTTTGGATCATTGCATCGCACAAAACAGTAAAAAAGAGATTCATCTGTATTGGGGGGCAAAAGACGAGTGCCAGCTGTATGCCAAAGAAGAACTTGTCGATATTGCAGCAAAACACAGCAATGTTCATTTTGTACCAGTAGTAGAAATAGCGCCTGAAGTTTGGCATGGTCAAACGGGCAATGTGCTTGAAGCGATCAATCGAAGCTTCGAATCATTGGCTGATTTTGATATCTATATTGCAGGACGTTTTGAAATGGCGGGTGCTGCAAGAGATTTATTTATTCAGAATAAACAAGCAAAGCGTGATCATATGTACGCAGACGCTTACGCATTTATCTAACAATACTTTTGGATTTAGAACAAAAAGAGAGCAAAAATGTTCTCTTTTTTCCATTTAGGTGAACTATTAGGCATTTAAGCCTTATTTATTCATTTTTGATGAAAAAGTAGTTGCTAAGCTGAGAGGGGGGCTTATAATGCGACCCCACTGAGACAGCAGACGCCACAAGGCTTCAGCGAGAATCAGTAAGACGGAAGGCGACAAAAATTAATTTTCAAAAAAGTGTTTGACACTGAATGTTAATTCGCTAGAATGACCGTCCACTTCGAGAGGTGCCTTACATAAAAGGAACGCTCAACAAGTGAAGCTCTTTAACAATTTAAACCTATCAATCTGTGTGGGCACTCGTTGATGAATATCAAAACGTTTTATCGTTAGATAAAGCAGATTCTTCGGAATCAAAATTGATTTCAATGAACTGAGTGACCAATCGAGATTAAGTTTACTTAGTCTTGGCACAGTCAATTCATTATCATTCTGTTGGAATGGTAATAGCTTTAGAATTACTTTTTGTAGTTTTGAAGTCAGTATTCGTTGAGTCACAAAATCTTAAATTGAAGAGTTTGATCATGGCTCAGATTGAACGCTGGCGGCAGGCCTAACACATGCAAGTCGAGCGGAAACGACACTAACAATCCTTCGGGTGCGTTAATGGGCGTCGAGCGGCGGACGGGTGAGTAATGCCTAGGAAATTGCCTTGATGTGGGGGATAACCATTGGAAACGATGGCTAATACCGCATAATGCCTACGGGCCAAAGAGGGGGACCTTCGGGCCTCTCGCGTCAAGATATGCCTAGGTGGGATTAGCTAGTTGGTGAGGTAATGGCTCACCAAGGCGACGATCCCTAGCTGGTCTGAGAGGATGATCAGCCACACTGGAACTGAGACACGGTCCAGACTCCTACGGGAGGCAGCAGTGGGGAATATTGCACAATGGGCGCAAGCCTGATGCAGCCATGCCGCGTGTATGAAGAAGGCCTTCGGGTTGTAAAGTACTTTCAGTTGTGAGGAAGGGGGTAGYGTTAATAGCGCTATCTCTTGACGTTAGCAACAGAAGAAGCACCGGCTAACTCCGTGCCAGCAGCCGCGGTAATACGGAGGGTGCGAGCGTTAATCGGAATTACTGGGCGTAAAGCGCATGCAGGTGGTTCATTAAGTCAGATGTGAAAGCCCGGGGCTCAACCTCGGAACTGCATTTGAAACTGGTGAACTAGAGTACTGTAGAGGGGGGTAGAATTTCAGGTGTAGCGGTGAAATGCGTAGAGATCTGAAGGAATACCAGTGGCGAAGGCGGCCCCCTGGACAGATACTGACACTCAGATGCGAAAGCGTGGGGAGCAAACAGGATTAGATACCCTGGTAGTCCACGCCGTAAACGATGTCTACTTGGAGGTTGTGGCCTTGAGCCGTGGCTTTCGGAGCTAACGCGTTAAGTAGACCGCCTGGGGAGTACGGTCGCAAGATTAAAACTCAAATGAATTGACGGGGGCCCGCACAAGCGGTGGAGCATGTGGTTTAATTCGATGCAACGCGAAGAACCTTACCTACTCTTGACATCCAGAGAAKCCAGCGGAGACGCAGGCGTGCCTTCGGGAGCTCTGAGACAGGTGCTGCATGGCTGTCGTCAGCTCGTGTTGTGAAATGTTGGGTTAAGTCCCGCAACGAGCGCAACCCTTATCCTTGTTTGCCAGCGAGTAATGTCGGGAACTCCAGGGAGACTGCCGGTGATAAACCGGAGGAAGGTGGGGACGACGTCAAGTCATCATGGCCCTTACGAGTAGGGCTACACACGTGCTACAATGGCGCATACAGAGGGCAGCAAGCTAGCGATAGTGAGCGAATCCCAAAAAGTGCGTCGTAGTCCGGATTGGAGTCTGCAACTCGACTCCATGAAGTCGGAATCGCTAGTAATCGTGAATCAGAATGTCACGGTGAATACGTTCCCGGGCCTTGTACACACCGCCCGTCACACCATGGGAGTGGGCTGCAAAAGAAGTGGGTAGTTTAACCTTTCGGGGAGGACGCTCACCACTTTGTGGTTCATGACTGGGGTGAAGTCGTAACAAGGTAGCCCTAGGGGAACCTGGGGCTGGATCACCTCCTTATACGAAGATACTTACGATGAGTGTCCACACAGATTGATTAGGTTTAGAAAAGCAAAGAGATGAAGAACTCCCAAGTTCTTCGAAGTTTGTTTCTGCTTTTAAAGTGGAGATAAATTAGCAGTGTCCCGTTCGTCTAGAGGCCTAGGACACCGCCCTTTCACGGCGGTAACAGGGGTTCGACTCCCCTACGGGATACCATTGGGTCGTTAGCTCAGTTGGTAGAGCAGTTGACTTTTAATCAATTGGTCGCAGGTTCGAATCCTGCACGACCCACCATTTCCTCCCAAGGAAATAAAATTTGGGGCGATTAGCTCAGTTGGGAGAGCACCTGCCTTACAAGCAGGGGGTCACTGGTTCGAGCCCGGTATCGCCCACCATTTAAACACAACAAACACATTCAAGTGTCTTGTATTCGATTCAAACTTGTTTGAATCACAATTGAGTCCGGCAAACAGTCATTGAGAATTAACCCTTCTTAATGACAACCAAAAACCTTGGTTGCTTTTTGTCTTCACTTTTTAAAAGTGAAAGCAAATTTGTATCATACACAAGACCCTTTCGGGTTGTATGGTTAAGTGACTAAGCGTACACGGTGGATGCCTTGGCAGTCAGAGGCGATGAAAGGCGTAATAACTTGCGATA
>NZ_JAKJSY010000102.1:0-11421 GCF_050337445.1 Vibrio minamisatsumaniensis
TTAATACTGCGCTAGTGTGCGTGAGAGACCATTCATTCGTCCACATTAAATTCAATGCTTTTCGTTTTGTTTGAGCAGTCGCGGCATGCTTAGTTGGTAAAAATGAATCAGTATCATGGATGGCAAAGACTTGAGCCCAATACCGTATCTGTCTTGAAGAAATTGAATATTGTTTTGCTAAGTAGAGAGATGACGTGCCATCTAAGTATTGCTTAGCAATGATACATTTTAGCTCTCGGCTATATTTGGACATAAAAAGACCCCCAATAATTGGTGTCCAACTATTGGGGGTCAGTTCACTATGCGGCTTTTTATTTGGCTGTGATAAACTGTGTTTAGATCAATCTGGACACTAACTATGACAAACCCAACTAATACTTTTCTACATTCCCTTTCTGTTATTGCTCAACATAATGAACACCGTTACGGAGTGGTCTTTGATGGCGATGTTGATTGGCAAAATTCTGCAGTTGTTGCCTTCCTTCAAGAGTTACACACGACAAACATCTTCCAGATTGGCGGTACTCCGTTTGAAGGCGTTATTTATGCCCCAGTAAAAAAAGGCCAACAACTTCTTGGCCGAGAGTGCCAAGTTCTTGTATGTGATTTTAGAGTGCAATTTGATGCGAATGGTTTTAGTGCCGCGCTCGGTTCGTTAGTCGGTGGTGGGTTGTTGTTGGTGTTGCCGCCAAAAGTTGATGACTCTACAGATAGCGAGAGCTCTGGACAACGTTGGTTAAAGTTCCATTTCGATAAACTGATCTCTGTTTCACAACACAATGAAGCAGGCGATGTCGCTCTTGCGACTCACGCTCTTCCTCAGAAGCAAAACGTCAACAACGGATTGGATAAATTTGCACAGCAAAGCACGGCTGTTGAGTTAGTTAAAAAAGTGGTGTCTGGACATCGCAAACGTCCTCTGATTCTCACCGCGGACAGAGGGCGTGGAAAAAGTTCGGCATTGGGTATTGCGGCAGCACAGCTTTTGGTTGAACGGACCGGTTTTAACATTATTGTTAGCGCGCCTTCTGTGAAAGCGGTAGAGCCGGTATTTTCTCATGCACGCCAAGGATTAGGAGTTTGTGACGTGGTTGACGCGACTCACATTCGTCATCAAGGTGGAAGTTTAAGATTCGTCGCACCGGATGACATACTTAAATCTAAGCCTGATTGTGACTTGCTATTGGTTGATGAAGCCGCTGCGATTCCCATTCCAATGCTTAAATCCATGGTCAGTTTTTATCATCGTATGGTTTTTTCAACCACAGTGCACGGTTATGAGGGAAGTGGGCGAGGGTTTGCTATCAAGTTTGAGTCTTGGCTTTCTAAGCATCGTCCCGGCTGGAAAGGCTTTAAGCTCGAACAACCGATTCGTTGGAATAACAACGACCCACTAGAAGGTTGGTTGTTTGACTGCTTCCTGCTTGGTCGTCACGCATCGCTCAGTGACTCCACGACTCATCAGTTAGATGACTTTTCTGATCAGACAATCAACCAATTAAACTTAGTCGAGTTATCAAAAGCAGAATGCTTAGCGAACCCTGAGACGCTACAGCAATGTTTTTCTCTTCTTGTTGATGCACATTATCAGACGTCGCCAAACGACTTAATGCAATTCCTCAACAATCCAGCAATCCATATGTACGCGGTTTGGCAACAAGATCTGTGTTTAGGGTGCATGTTGGTGACAGAGGAAGGGGGCTTGGATAGTGAGTTGATTACTCAGATTCAACTTGGAAAACGCCGGCCTCAAGGTCATCTGGCTCCTGTTTTGTTGGCCAATCAACTGGGTTGTACTGAAGCTGCGACCAGTCGTTGCCTCCGAGTTATGCGCATCGCTGTTTCAACGCGTCATCAAGGTTTTGGAATCGGTCGTTGGATGTTGGCTCAGCTATCACGACAAATTACCCAAGTGGATTATCTGGCGACCAGCTTTGGCGCGTCCAGTGAACTGATTTCTTTTTGGCGTGGAAGTGAATTCGAAGCTGTGCACATCGGCCACCAGCGGGATCAGGCAAGTGGTTGTCACTCGGTTTTGATGGTTAAAGCGCTTAATTCAAGCTCTCAATGTTGGATTAAACAGATTCTGCATCACTTTGAGTGTAACTACTGTTTTCTTGTTTCTGGTTCTTTATTTTCACTTGAAACGGACATGGTACGCGCGCTGTTACCTAAGAGTGCAGAACCCTTGAATGATAGGGAGGTCCAATTAATGAGAAATTATGTCGACGGTGGGAATAGTTACGACAGTATCAGTTTCAGTGTCCTTAAATTAATCTTGTTCTCTCACCGTGGCCGTGCGGGCTTGCAAGGTACAGTGTCCAAAACCTTTCGTTTTACTCTTTCCGATCTATTGATTGCGAAAGTGGTTCAACAAAAACCGTGGGCGACCTGTGTTGCACAATTTAATTTTGCTGGACGAAAGCAAGCAGAACTTCAGTTTCGAAAAGATGTTGATGCTTTATTGTCAAATTTACACTGTAAATAGGGCGATCTGTTTTCCTATTAGATTTACAGTGTAAATTAGAACCTTGAATTTACACTGTAAACTGCTCGTCTTTGTCGATGTTTACACACCTACTATTACCCTCTCATTCATACCCGTTACCGTTTCCTTTTTTCTTGTCGTTATGTCTACGTGTCTGAACCGCTTTATTCTGTGGATACAGAAAACCACGGGTTTACCCGTGGATGAATGCCTTTGGAGGCGGTACGATGGCTAAATGCAATATTACACCTCCTCCCACAGTGTCTATTACACCAAATATCACATAGTTTGGGTGACTAAGTACCGACGGAAAATCCTGAATCCTGGTATGTGCAGCTACTTATGGAAGGTGATGCCAAAGTTACTGCGAAGTTTACCTGGCGTTGAGATCGAGACGATAGGCTTTGATGAAGATCATCTGCATATGATGATGCTTATCCCACCGAAATACAGCATTTCTGACGTCATGGGTAAACTAAAAAGCCAATCGTCGCACCACATGCGAAAAACTTTCAGTTGGCTAAGTAAGGTTTACTGGAAAGAGAACATTGTTTGGTCGCCAGGTTACTTTGTCAGTAGCGTAGGCGTGAATGAACAGGTTATAGCGAATTATGTTAGGCATCAGGGCGAAAAGGATTCTGGTCAACTCCGCATGGAGTTGTAACAGTAAGTACCCCGTGCATGCACGGGGGTATCTACTTTTTGTTCCAAAAATAGCAAAAGAGTGTCGCTCTGTATTTATCAAAGCAGAAGCGAAACTAAAAGAGCAAATTCTTATTTATGAGTCATCTTTGCAGGATCGAAAGTAAGTGATGAGACGCTGATTATTTAAATGTGATGATTCTAAGGTCACAACGAATTATATAGACTAAATAACAACTGAGTCATTAGGGATACTCAATTCGAATGTGGGATAACATCGTTACGTTGTCAGAAGACAAACAACAAGTGGTTGCTCGTTTACCGTCAGGGACAGTAGCTGACGCAAGTTTTGATCATAGGCTACTATCCGTTGCTCTGGATACATTAGGTGTATCTGACTATTTTCTTTTTGAAGAAGAGGTGTTGCGTTTTGTGACTCTCGCAAAAGAAGGTAAAGGTGAAGCGTATGAAGGCATTCTCATTGCTGAAGTCCGTGATGCCAGTGTTGTTGTTGAACTGTCTGCTGATGAAATGTTGGCTACTATAGTGGTCACAGGACCGTATAGTGGCAAAGTATTAAGAGGCAGCGATATCATTTACTGCTTGGCGCAGGCTTACATAACAAAAGGTATTAATAAGCTAGCGCTCAGGAAAGTACTTATGATGAGTACTAAACTTAAGCCGGGAGAAATATTTACCCAGCCAGTGGCGAAAGGTACTCTGCCTGTAAGAGGGCAAGACGCCAAGTTTCAAGCTTTGGTCGAAGACATTACTCGCCAAGTATTGAAGCCGCGTAATAAAGACGCGGGAAAAATTGATATGCGAGATTTAGGCGAAACCATTACCGTTGGAATCAATGAACCGTTAATGAAGCGTATCCCCGCAACCAAAGGGACTGCTGGGTTTACTGTCCGAGGTCGGATTATCCCTCCCATTCCAGGTAAAGACTGTTTAATTAAACCTGGAAAGGGTACCTATATTTCTCCTGACGATCCTAATCTTCTGCTAGCGGCGAGTCCTGGATTACCGATAATTAAAGAACGCAGTATCGAAGTAGACGACGCCTTGTGCGTGAGCAATGTTGATGTCTCGACTGGGCACATTAAATTCAAAGGTAATGTGTTTGTGTCTGGAAACATTGAACCGGGTATGATTGTTAAAGCGACGGGAGGCGTGACGGTTGGCGGTTTTATTGAATCGGCAGAGGTTCAAGCACAAGCTGATATCAAAGTTGCAAAAGGAATTATTGGTCACACGACAAAAGAGGGTGACCCCAAAAGTTGCAAGGTAATCAGTAAAGGTTCTATAACCGCAAGCTATGCTCAGAATGCTGAGTTACAAGCGGCCAATGATATTCGACTCGGTGTACACAGTATGAGTAATGATATTCGTTGTGGTAATAACTTAACCGTGATGGATACCATGAAGAAACACGGTACGCTCAGTGGGGGCGAAGCTAAAGTGGGGGGGAAAGTAGAATGTGTCTTTTTAGGTGTAGAAGGCGATACTGCGACTAAAATTCATAGTTTTGCACGTTACGATGGCTACCGACAAAAGATAGCTGAGTTGAAAGAGAGTTATAAACACGCGCAAGAGCAAACCATGAGCGTGATCCGTAAAGAGTTAGAGTTTAAGAGGCGTCCGAAATCAGAGAGAAGCGAAGAGCAAGCATTGGCGATTCAACAAAAGCGGGAACAAAATGATCAAGCGATCGAAAAAAACAAGTCGCAATTAGATAGGCTCGAAGCAGAGTTCGAAACCCACCTTGCTGAATGCACTGTCGAAGTACACGAAAAGGTGTATACCCGAGTCACGATTCAATTTGGTGATGAGACGGTGACAACGAAGCGAACTCATGGTGGGAGTATATTCTCATTCAATCAATATGAAATATTATGTTCATCTAAGATGAAACAAGAAGATCTTGCCCTATAATCAAACGGATTTTAATTGATAGAATTGTTAAGTTTGCGGATTGATTGAAGATAAAAGAAGGGGAGCACACTGGCTCCCCTCTCTATTTCTTAACGGCATTATCACGCTATCATTTACTAGCTAACGGCTTTGACTTTGCCTTGTTTAAGGTCTGACAGAACGTGCGTTTTCGGGCCATCGGCAATAATGCTACCTTTCTCCATCACAATGACTCTGTCTACAATGTCTAACATCGATGTTTTGTGTGTAATTAGAATCAAAGTCTCACTGGGTAGCAACTGGTTAAGCTGGTGCTTGATGTGCATCTCTGAACGGTTATCCATGGCACTGGTCGGTTCATCCATCAATAATACTGGTGGGCGACCTAGGAAGGATCGAGCAATCGCAACGGACTGACGTTGACCACCCGACAGTAAAGCGCCACCTTCGCCCACCTGGCGTTCTAAGCCCGCTGGATCTTGTTGAGTAAAAGCGGTCACGCCTGCACGGTTAGCGGCGTCCATTACATCGCGATCATCGACCAATGGGCGACCTAAGGTAATGTTGTCTCTTACCGAGCCGTAGAACAGGTTACTGTCTTGCGGTACACAGCCTATATTGCGTCGTACGTCGACATGGTGCAATTGTTCCATATCGGTACCATCAATCCGTACGTGGCCCTCTGTCGGCTTGTACAGGCCCATAATCAGACGTTCTAACGTGGTTTTACCTGAACCAATACGACCGATAATGGCCACTTTCTCACCCGGAGCAATATTGAGAGTGAGATCTCGTATTGAGGCGATAGGAGAGTCTGGGTAGTGGAACGTTACTTTGTCCAATGCGATATGACCTTGAATAATCGGGCGGTGTATATAGCGCTTACCTTCTTCTTGTTCATCTGGCATCGACATGACTTGCTCAATCAAAGTCATTGATGACTTTGCTTGGTTGTAACGCGTCGAAAGCAAAGAGAGTTGAACCAGAGGACCAATCGCACGGCCACTCAGCATAGTTGCAGCAATCAAGCCTCCCATCGTCAGCTCGCCTTGTGCAATTAAATACACACCAAAAATGATCATACCGACGTTGGTACTTTGCTGAACAAAACCTGCGGTGTTTTGGATGCTGTCTGTGATGCGGCGGCTTTTAATGTTCCAATTTGCCATGTGAGCAACCGCTTCTTCCCAACGGAATTGGAACTGACTTTGCGCGCTAAAAAGTTTAACGGTTTCTAAGCCGGCGAGACTCTCGATCAAGTTTGCGTATTTCTGAGAAGCAAGACGTGAACCTTCTTCTATAGTTCGACGCAGTGGACCTTGGATTAACAACGCATAGATGATCAGAATGACCACACCGACGACTGGCACAAAGACTAGATTTCCGGCCATTAACCAAATTAGAACAAGGAACATCAGTGCGAAAGGTAAGTCGATCAACGAGCCAATGGTTGCAGAAGTAAAGAATTCACGGATTGATTCGAACTCTTGCAAGTTTTTTGCAAATGCTCCGACAGAAGCGGGCTTTGCCTCCATACGAATCCCCAAAACTTTACTGAACAACTTTGAGGAGATGAGAATATCGGATTTCTTGCCTGCGACATCGATAAAGTAGCTGCGCATTAACTTCAACAGGAGATCGAAAAGGAACACGACAAAAATACCACTCGCTAATACCCACAGGGTTTCAAACGCGAGGTTAGGCACTACTTTGTCGTATACCAAGCGTGTGAACATGGGGGCGGCAATCGCGAAGATATTGATAAGAATGGAGGCAATCAAAACATCTCGGTAGATGTTTTTCGATTCCCAAATCGTACTCCAAAACCAATGTCCTTTGCGGGTTTTTAGAACCTCGGGTGAACGTTCATCATAGCGGAACTGTTTTTTTACCAAGAAGTAGCGACCAAGGAATTGTTCTTTCAGCTCTTCGACAGGAATGATGATTGGCACCATTCCGCTTTCTGCTGTAATGATTTCGGCTTCTTGCTTTTCTAAATCGATACTGTTGAGAACGCAAGCCTCACCCTGTTTAAGCAGTAAAACCGCAGGCAGAATGAGATGCGGGATCTTGTCTAAGTCGGATCGGTTTTCTTTCGCCACTAATCCCGCGCGCTCAGCGGAACGTGGGAATAAGAAAGGGGTTAGCTTTCCATCGGATAGTGGTAGCCCATTGATCAATGCTTCGGGCGAGTTAGCTAATCCGTAATACCGGCTAACGTAGATCAGTGAGTTCAATAGTGGATCTTGCATTCGATATAACCCTTACAACTATTTATCAACAATGAAGCCTTGGAACACTTCTACGTAGTTATCAGACAAGATATCCAGTTGAGTCTGCGTTTCTATTCGAGACGCAATTGTGATTACGCCTAGGTTATGAGCGGTTCTAGAGATTGATGTTAAGGTGAATTTCTGTTTTTCGTCATCAAGATTATGGGTGAATAAGTAATCGAGCTTGACATAACTTGGACGGTATTCGTTGATGTAATCCAGCGATTGGAAATTACGCCCGTAGTTATCGACACCAAATACCGCATTGGCATTGCGAATGGTATTACACAATAGTGCGGTGTAATGTGGAACGTTGATGAAACAATTTTCCGGGATTTCAAAATGCAAAAGGTGAGCGATGGTGGTATTTTGCTCCAAGGTTCGACCTATCCAGCGGATGAAACTGGGCTGAGAAATACTGCTTGGTGATATGTTAATGGCAATAGGACTGGTTACATCTTTTGTATTGAGCTTTTCAATCATCTTCTCGATAACGTATTGGTCGAGAAGATGGCTTATTTCGAGTTGCTCTAGTGCGTACAGGTATTGATTGGCACCGTAACGCACGCCATCTTTTTCAATCGCAGAGAACACCTCTTGGTGGTAGGTTTTACCAAAGGCATTGTTTGCAGCTTGAAGACGGAAGGTGATTAGGTCGTTAATGATCGCTTCTTCCACCAACATACGCCATTGCTGTTTACCCATCACTGCACCATGATCGTCGGCTGTTACGTAGCCATAAGTCAGTTCATGATTTGCCTTAGCACTTGACAGTGCATTATCCACCAGCGACATGATTTCAGTACTGGTTTTACGCTTGCTGCTGTATGTCACACCAAGCGCAATATGTGGATTGGCAGTGCCTGTTGGGTCTGAACCTAGGCTTTGGATACAGTTTACGATGCTGCTCGCGACAAGTTTCAGTTCGCTCTCATCAACGTTTGGCATGATGAAACCGAACTCATCACTAGAAATACGGGCGATGGTGATGTCTGGTGATGAAATCGAAGCCTGTAATTGTTCTGCCAGTTGGTGCACTAAAGCATCCCCTTCTTGGTAACCTTTTTCATCGTACTCTTCACTAATGAATTGTGCTTGCAGTACTGCCAGCCCGCCGACACTCGACTCTTCCAACCATTGGTTAAGTTGCGACATGTAGTAAGCTCGGTTACCAAGTTGAGATACAGGGTCAATATAGGCACGTTCACGAAGTCGTTGAGCTTCTTGGGCTTGGTTTTTAAAAGCCAGTTCGACCTGAGTCGACATATGGTTTATGCCGTCGACCACCAAAATTAGGTCTTTTGTTTTCGGGCGAATTAAAGGGTCGCCAAATTGATTCTTGGCTATTTGATCCATTTTGTTGATGATCAATGATAATGGATGCAATGCTTTTTTGAGAATCCATGAAATGGAAATCATACCCAGTAAGAAAATCACTGTGAATACGGTCAACAAGTGTGTAAATGCTTGCCAAAGTTGAACATAAGCAGGGCCGGTATGGCTTACGATCTCGACTTCGGCTAACTGCATCCAGCCGCTGGTAATCACACGTCGGTCATGAATGGGTTCAAACAGGTTAAGGTTGGTAAACCATTGTGGTACGCCTGTTGGTTTAACTGGGTATGAGCGCTGGATATCATCACTGCCGTCTAGAAAAACTAAACGTACGATGGAGTAGGAACTGCCATCAAACAGAGCGTTAATCACAGATTCTACGGCCACCTTGTCCTTTTCTTCTAGATAAGGGGCGAGGGCTAGCCCTACCGTATTAATGGTATTATTCACTTCAGAACGTTGCTGCTCTTCTAGGTAGCCACGGGTGGTATTGAATTCGATCATAAAAACTGACGTCATCAGCAATATGAACACCGCAACCATCCCAAACACCAGTTGTTTATATAAAGTCATTGTACCTACTCATCGTAATTGATAATGGGTTTGTTTAATTTTAGAGCGCGCTCACGAGAACGTAAGTCGTTCCATAAGCTCAACCTTGACGATTTCCCAGCAAGCTTACCGCTGCCTGCTGCCGACTTAATCAGCCAAAGATTCTTACCATTGAAACTGTATATTGGTCGTAGATCTCTGCGTTTGGACCCTCGTTTAATTTCAGGGTTTAAATTGTCCAAAATAAGTGGTTCTGCACTGGGGGTTGAGTAGTAAGCCAACACCATATGGAATTGGTTTAACTCAAGCGCTTTGACGTACACCAATCGTAATTTTTTGTCGGGCACACCCAGCTCAAGTAAAGAGAAGTACTTTGCGATAGTGAAATCTTCACAATCACCGGCGTTACTACCTAAAAACTCCAGCGGTGTGGCCCAGTAGTCGTTTTTTCCCCAAAGTATGCTGTCGTCGACAAAGTACATTTGGTTGAAGAATCGATTAACAGATTCGAGCTTCTCTGCTTCACTTAATTTATCGTAGTGCGTCATATTTAAGCGCCATGTGGCGACTCGTTTTCCTGCTCTTTCACCATAAGCTGCTGAGACCGCATCAATCCATCTTTGATCGCTCTTATTGAGTGCCACAGAAGTAAAAGAGGTCAGGACTAACAACAGTAGAGAAAACGACGGTTTCATGATTTTTGCTCTGATCTGTTTGTTACGTATTGAGTCGTGTCGTTAAACATCAAACGTCCTTACTCCTTAAGTGCGTTGTTTTGGGCACTTAGGATTGGTTTCAACATGTACTCAAGCACCGTTCTTTTACCCGTAATAATATCGACAGAAGCCGTCATACCAGGGATGATAGGCAGCTCTTCGTTATGGCCAAAGCTGTATTTCTCTGTACGTACACGCACGATGTAATAGCTGTTGCCTTCTTCATCCTGAGTGGTATCTGCACTGATGTGTTCTAATACGCCTTCTAGACCGCCATATTTAGTGAAATCATAAGCACTGAATTTAACAATGGCTGTGAGTTCTGGACGTAAGAAAGCGATGTCTTGTGGGGCGATTTTTGCCTCAACTAAAAGAGAGTCTTCAGTTGGCACTATTTCTACGATATCCATACCCGGCTGAATGACACCACCGACAGTATTAATGCCTAAGGTTTTGATGGTTCCTGTGACAGGAGAGACCACCACGGTGCGATTGACTCTATCTTCAAGACCAACTGAAGATTCGGTCATGGCCGACAGTTTGTCTTGTGCTTGGTTGAGTTTTTCTTGTTGTTCTGAGCGGAAACTCTGCGCGGCATCGATACGACTCAACATGGCTTCTTTGATTGCCGAGCGAAGGAGAGGGATTTTAAGTTCGCTAGAGGTCATTTCTCGGCGTGTATCATTCACTTGCCTTTGAAGCTTAAGTAGTTCAATTCTTGGTACTACGCCTTCATCTGCAAGTGGTCGGGTAATGTCTAACTCTTGGCGGGCAAATTGGTAACTTTGCCTTAAATTATTAACACGCGCTTTTATTTCAATAAGATCTTGTTGTTTTTGCTCAACTTGTTGATCAAATACGGATAGTTGATTTTTCAGGTTGTTGAGGTCTTGACGATATTCTGCTTTTTGGCGATTCACCAATTTAGGTTGAAGTTCGTAGAATCTTGGTGGAAAAGCAAGCTTGCCGTAGTCGAGTTGGACACTGTTTTTCCAGTTTTCGACGGAGAATTCTTCGTTAACGACAACACTGTTAAATGAAGCCGAGAGCATCAATACATTGGCCGTTAAATTTGCGACTTGTTGTTCGCGTTCTCGAAAGTCAGAACGGAATCGAGTGTCATCAATCAAGAGAAGTTGTTGACCTTTTTGAACTTGTTGTCCCTCTCTGACCAATATCTCTTTTACTAAGCCACCTTCAAGGTTTTGTACCACTTGGATTTGAGAAGAGGGGATGACTTTACCTTGCCCAACGGTGACTTTGTCGATCTCAGCCCATGCGGCCCATCCAATAGCAGCAATAAAAAACAGAACGATCACCCACAGCATAATACGTGCACTGGTCGGCGTATTGAGCAATAGAGCCGCAGTTTTATCATCGACGTACTCTAGTTCGGTTTCGTTCAATTTGCTGAAATTCTTCTGACTCATAACAGTCCTTGTTCGCTAAATTAAAGTGCAAGCCTCTTGAGTGTATTCTTACTTTTGATAAATGTTAAGAT
>NZ_JAKJSY010000103.1:0-11191 GCF_050337445.1 Vibrio minamisatsumaniensis
CAAAGTATGAGTAGGAAGGGAAATTGCTGGGATAACGCCTGTGTTGAAAGCTTTTTCCACTCAATGAAAGTAGAAGTCATCCAATACGAGCCGATAATGACGCGAGAAGAGATGCGCCAAGCACTTTTTGAATATATCGAAGTTGATTATAATCGAACAAGAAGGCACAGTGCTCTTGGGTATCTAAGCCCAGTTAACTTTGAAAAACAATATGTCGCTTAATGCGGTGTCCAGTCTGACTGGAGCAGATCACATCGTTCTCTTCCGCCAATTGACGAGCCACGCTACCAGATACAATGATGGCTACGGTGTTGTTAGCCGTACATAGGTTCACCATTGATACCAAGCCAGCAATACCTAATTCACTTGCGCGGCCATTCGCTTGCTTAGAGTGTGAAGACCCAAATGCACGAATCAAACCGCTCACTAAGTTCGTCAGAAACGCTAATCCACCTTGGCGACGCATTAACTCACTCAACCCACCAATCAGCATCGACAGTAAGAAGATCTCTTGCATGTTGCCAAAGCCTGCGTAAATATCTTGAGCGTAATCCGTCAAGCCGTAGTTCTCAACTGAACCTAGGCTCACACCACCCGCTAGCAAGATACCAATCGTCAACACAACGAAGACATTCATGCCCGATACCGCAAGGATTAGGATAGTGATATACGGAAGGACTTTCAGCCATTCTATTGGGCCTGTTTCAGGAACTTGAGTTGCCGTGCTGTTGAAAGCAAAGATAACAATCGCAATCAGTGCAGCAGGCAGTGCAATACGGATGTTCTCTTTAAATTTGTCTCTCATCTCACAACCTTGCGAGCGAGTCGCGGCAATCGTGGTATCAGAGATGATTGAAAGGTTATCACCAAACATCGCACCACTGAGCACGACACCCGCCGTCAAGGGAATGCTCATACCCGCAGAATCAGCAATACCTAGCGCAACTGGGGCAATGGCAGCAATAGTACCCATTGAGGTGCCCATTGCGGTCGCGATGAATGCAGAAATTAGGAAGATACCCGGCAGAATCATGCTCGTTGGAATCGCGGATAGACCAAGGTTTACCGTCGCATCCACGCCTCCAGAGGCTTTAGCTACGGCCGCAAAAGCCCCCGCTAATAGGTAGATCATACACATTGCAATAATGTCTTTGTGACCTACTCCACCTAAGAACTGCTCAATCGCACGGTTCAATTTATCTTTACTTAATAACAATGCCAACATCACGGCAGGCAGAGCCGCTATCGGTGCTGGCAACTGATAAAAAGCAAAATCGACGCCTTGTAACGACAAGTACGTACCCACACCAATAAACAGAGCGAGGAAGACGATCAGAGGGATAAGCGCAACGGCCGAAGGGGCAATTGCCGTATTAGAATGTTTTGAATTGGACATGGAACGACAACACAATAGAACAGGGAGGTGAGCAGACTAATGTCACACTTAGAGCTTGTCAACGTCCAGACGTCTAAACGCCCGATTTAGTGCCTGGTAATAAGAACCCTATTGAACATCACATAATAAAAAAGGCGATTTACTCGTCAGTAAACCGCCTTTCAATAACAGACAGTGCGCGGCTTGAAGTTAGCGTTTCTGCTTGAACGTCACTTGGTATTCGCCAATGCCTTCATAATGGAAGGTTGTGGGCTTATCGAATCCCATTTCCACGATACCGCAGTAAGAACCCGTAATGATTGCTTCACCCGCTTGGAAATCAACCCCACGACGCGTCATGGTGTTAATCAGCCAGTAAATTGGGCTTGGTGGCAGTGTATTTGGGTGCTTGCCGTCAAATGCTTGAACTTGCTCATCTTGAGTCACTTCGATATTGATCTCTGCAGACGTGAACGCTTTTTCACGATCAATCTCTGGGCCAATGAACAGACCTTGGTTTACTAGGCCATCGGCCAGTTTTTCATAGAACTCAGCGCCGCTGTCATCCGCAAAGCGCGACTGCATTAATTCAAGTGCCATATGGCAAGAACCAATCGCTTCGTTGATTTGCTCTTCGCTGTAACCTTCTTGACTTGCAGGCAGGCTCTTAGCAAGCGTAAATGCAATTTCAGGCTCAACGCGTACCACATCGTTGTCTGCAAACAGTTCACAAACTTCGCCTTGTTGAACGCTACCCGAGAAGATTGGCGCAACAACAAACTTGTCTTCAGCCAGAGGAAGCAAGCACTTCCAACCGCCGACTTTATCGCTTTTCAAATCGATCATTGCTGATTGAATCTTTAGCGCATCTTCCAAGTTATTCGGACGGTACTGTTCGTCCAATCTTGGTGCTTTGGTGCCTGCAACGCGACGACTCAACAGTTCTTCAGCTGCTTGCTTAAATACATTTGTCATATAATACCACCTTTAGTTTTATGACCAGTATAATATCGGATTTCTTAAAGCTTGAATAGACAATTAATTAACCAGGCAACACTGCAAATTCAACCCTCAATTTTTGCATATTCTAAACACAAACAGCGGAAAATATATTGATTCGAGACATACTGAAAATAATGACCAAAGATCAGTTAAAACCGTTTCAGAAAATTACAAAAAAAATAGCTGGCAATTTAAAACGCTGATCGAAAGAGAAGCACTTCGAACACTTATAGAGCGATATAACAGACGTTATTAGTACACTTTTAAGCACCGAGTTAACATGAATTGAGGTCGACCGAATATACTCCTACCCCTAATATAAGTTAGGTTTCAACTCACTTTCCCATTCTAAATTCACGCTAAACCCTGCCGTACCAATCACTCATCAGGTTGATAGATTTCTATTGTCGACTCAACAAATTTAATTCGTTTCCTTAGTTAAAAGAAAAGCCTTAAGGTTCGCCCCGAAGCAAGCAAGGAGCCTCAAAAAAACTGAGAGCTCAGCTAACAACTCATTTATTTGCAGTTACCAATCAGGTATTAACTAAGGAAACGCCATGCGTATCGCAATTCTTTCTCGCAACGAAAATCTATACTCTACTTCTCGCTTAAAAGCGGCTGGAGAAGCACGCGGTCACCAGGTCGATGTTATCGACACGCTGCACTGTGATATAGATATCGCGAGTAACAATCCGAAGATCCGCTACATGGGTGAAGAGCTACCTCAATACGATGCGGTTATTCCCCGTATTGGCGCTTCCATTACCTTCTACGGAACGGCGGTGGTTCGCCAATTCGAAATGATGGGTACTTTTTGTATCAATGAGTCGGTTGCTATTAGCCGTTCTCGCGACAAACTACGCTCACTACAACTGTTGTCTCGCAAAGGTATTGGCTTACCAAAAACAGGGTTCGCTAGCCGCCCAGACAAGATTCAAGACTTGATCAAAAACGTCGGTGGTGCACCACTGGTTATCAAGCTTCTTGAAGGTACTCAAGGTATCGGTGTGGTTCTAGCTGAAACAAACAAAGCAGCAGAGAGTGTTATCGAAGCATTCATGGGCCTAAAAGCGAACATCTTGGTTCAAGAATTCATTGAAGAAGCCAATGGTGCAGACATCCGTTGTTTTGTTGTGGGTAACAAAGTCATTGCAGCGATGAAGCGTCAAGCTGGTGAAGGTGAATTCCGCTCTAACTTGCACCGTGGCGGTACCGCTCAACTGGTTAAACTCAGCAAAGAAGAGCGTGCTACAGCAATCAATGCTGCGAAAATCATGGGGTTAAACCTATGCGGTGTTGATATTCTACAATCTAAGAATGGCCCAGTGGTAATGGAAGTGAACTCTTCTCCTGGCCTAGAAGGTATCGAGAAAGCGACGAGTAAAGATGTTGCAGATATGATTTTCGAATTCATCGAAAAAAATGCAAAACCAAACGCTAACCGTACTCGTGGCAAAGGCTGATTTAACGCCGTTAACTCATGATTGGAAATGACATGAACAATAAAATGATCATAGGGAATACAGAAGCAATTTGCTTACCAGAGTTAGGGATAACTGGACTCCATACCCGTGTTGATACAGGGGCTAAAACCTCTTCTCTACACGTAGACAACCTACTGTGTGTAAAAAAAGACGGTGAGAACTTCGTTGAATTCGATCTTCACCCTGATGTTTACCACTTAGAAGAGACTGTGCGCTGCAAAGCGAAGCTGAAAACAAGTAAGAAAATCAAATCATCGAACGGCGAAGTTGAACACCGTTGTGTGATTGAAACCATGCTAAAAATCGGCGGTCAGGAATGGCCTATCGATATCACACTGAGCAACCGTCAAGATATGACTTATATGATGCTGCTTGGTCGTCAAGGAATGAGTGACAAAGTGATGGTTGATCCAGCGGGTGAATTCCTACTGAGTCACTAATCTGAGTCATCGTAACCGCTCCACAGGTTATAACTTAATAAGGCCAGTCTCATGACTGGCCTTATTGCTATCTATTTTTTCTGTTCTAATTTCTATTTACCGATTTCTATTTTCGGCTCTGCAAACACGGCTTTTCACTGTAATGGCCGAATCTATCACTTCGATTTAATATGAGGTTGAAAACCAAATCACCAACTCAATCGCAGGTGTTTAAAAGCTTACTGACTGAAATTGATTCACCTACATGACCATAAGCCTTGCTCCATAAGCCTTATCATTGACACCGCTAATACCATTTATCGTGTCAACAAAATATGTGATTTGTTGACCTGAGTTATTAGGACTATATATGCGCCTCTAATTTATTGTCTGAGTGCTATACATGAACCAATTAATCGATGCTCTTGCTACCCAAGGCTATTTCGTGTGGGATGACTTCTTAACTCAAGAAGAAGTGGTGGCATTGAGGGATTGCATTCCAGATAACTGGAAAAAGGCTAGGATTGGCCGTAACGATGAAGTAACGCGAGAGTCGACCATCCGTAATGACAAGATTCAGTGGCTGCGCCGTGATATGGGTCAGCCAGCATCTCTATTCCTAGACAAGATGGAACGAATTCGTTTAGCAGCAAACCAAGCGTTCTTTTTGGGTCTGTTCGAGTACGAAGCGCACTTTGCTAAATACGAAAAAGGTGACTTCTACCAGAAGCACTTAGACTGTTTCAAGGGCAATGAGAACCGCCGCCTGACTACCGTGTTCTACATGAACGACGAATGGACAGAAGACGATGCAGGTGAGCTTGTGGTTTACGATCTAAAAGACAACCACATCGCGACCATTCCACCAAAGTCAGGCCGCTTATTTGTGTTCTTGTCTGAACAGTTTCCACACGAAGTACTGCCGACAAACACAGAGCGATTCAGTATTGCTGGTTGGTTCCGCATCAACGGTGTGAAAGACAACCAATTGGACATCGCACACTAAGACTCTGATCACTCTGATCCTATTTAAAGCTTCTAATAGTCATTAGTAATAGCATGCGAGGGGCTTTTTTATAGAGAATAATCACGGTAAGTGACACACGAACGACCGCTTTCGTTCGTTGAGTCACACCTCGAATCAACAAGCTTAACGACGGTTCCAGTGTAATCGAGTACACTAATATTTAATACGTTTTTACGGTGCGTCTTTAAGAAGGATTAATTATGTCGTCTACCATCGTAGGTCATCGGGGGGTCGCAGGTACTCACCCAGAAAATACCAAAGCAAGCATTGAACAAGCGGCTAAACTCGGCTTGAAATGGATTGAAGTTGATATTCAGCCCACTCAAGATGACCAACTGGTCGTTTGTCACGATCACACGCTTGAGCGCTGCAGCGATGGCAAGGGTCGTGTCGACGAACACACCCTTGCTGAGCTTCGCCAACTCGACTTCGGCCGTTGGAAATCTGAGCAGTTCGCTGGGGAAAAAATACTGACCTTAGAAGAGTTACTTGCGCTTGTTGAGCGGCATGATCTTAGCGTCAACCTCGAAATTAAAGTCGACAGTCGACATCAAGCCCCTCATGTGGTTGATCTGCTACATGATGAGTTGATTCGCTCAAATCTCGACACCGATAAGATCTTACTATCGAGTTTCAGCCACAAAGTGGTGTCTGAAATGGCGCGTCATTTGCCGAGATATCGAGTAGGGGTCATCACAGAGCAACTGACTCAGGCTGATCTTATGCTCATGAATGAGGTCAAAGCGTTCAGCTGTCACATCAACTACGAACATGTTAATCAGAGCGATCTTGATACACTGAGTGAAGCAAACATCCAAACATGGTGTTACACCGTCAACGATCCCTCCCACTTCAAACTCCTCTCAAAAGTCGATGCCGTATTCACTGATTTTCCGAATCAATTTAGCCTTATAAATTGACCAAGCAAATACTGCAAAAACAACTCAGAGAGACTGTAAAATTAACTCTCGAGAAACCTTAAAATTAGGTAGCAAACACAAGTGAGTAGGAGTACATTCCGCTACTCACTTGGTTTCATTAGCTCACTCTATCTAGACAGCTTCATTGGTTACTTAATTTATGGATCTCATTTTTAATCCAACCTTCCCAATTTTGGGTGCAATCTTCGTTTTCGCCGCTATTGTTCGTGGCTTCTCAGGTTTCGGTTTCACCCTAGTGGCATTGCCGTTAAGTGCGTTATTCATGCCTGTTATCGAACTGGTTCCTGTCTTCATGTTGATCGATCTCCTAGGCAATGTTCAATTGCTGCCTAAAGTTCGAAAGCACGTTAACTGGCGCTGGGTTTTAAAAGTATTTATCCCTTGTTTTGCCTTCACACCAATCGGCTTACTTCTGCTTAAATCCGTTAGCCAAGACACGATCATCTTGATCATCAGTGCCTTTATTTTTGCGTCTGCACTTATGATCTATAAAGGTTTCCAGTACAAAAGCGAACCGAGATTTGCTCCCTATATTCTAGGCAGCCTTGCGGGCGTAATGAACGGCGCGGCATCAATGTCTGGGCCGCCAATTGGCACTCATACATTGGCAAGCCCAGTCGCTCCTCATATTGCCAGAGCAGGCCTGATAGCATTCTTCGTATTGGCGGATTCCACTGCGTTTGTTTCGGCATCTATCGCAGGATTAGTCGACCGTGATGTAGTCTGGCTGACTCTCGCGCTCTTACCGAGCAGCATGTTTGGCGGTTATGTGGGTTCTAAACTGTTCGAGAGATTTGGTGGTGCGAAGTTTAAGCCTGTCACCATTGCATTGCTGATTGTGATTGCAATATTCAGCGCAGGTCGAGTCTTACTGTAACGGGTTTAACGGTTAGTTGAGACTATGAATGAAGAAAGTGGGGAACCCATCGCTACCATTCGATATGGATAGGGGTACCCATTTTTACCAGTTTAAGAAACTCATCCATATCTTTGCAGATGCTCGCTTAATTGGCCTCAAACCGCATAGACATGGTTCGTGACTGAGTTTCCATTCCTAACGACTCATAGAAACCCTGAGCTTGTTGGTTAAACTCCATCACCTCCAACCTAAGTTCTATCGCCCCTCTCGCTTGCGCCCATTGGTTGAATGACTTCATTAACGATTTACCAACACCTCGCTTCTGAACGTCATCGTTCACCACTAGCGTATTTACCCGTGCGATCTTATGGGGTTGAATAAAACTCACCCCACGATTCTGCGTCACTTTTCCAGCCAAAAATCCGACAACTTGTTCATCTTGCACTGCCACTAAAAACGCCCCAATGGGATCAAGCATCAATCCCAACCAATACTCTTCACTATCAGAAAAAGCTTGCGAGGCAGGCGCAAACACCATAGGCGCCCCACAATGATGCTGACGATTAATCTGATCAGAAAGCGCTAGAATCGAGCGAATATCCGTTACCTTGGCTGTCCGAATTTGCATACCATCACCTTATTTGAATTCCATATTACCTTAGCAAAAATGCCTTAACCCTGCACTGTTGTCGCGGCTCACTAACACGCTCAACTGCACTGTATTTTTAATAAAAGGCAATCATTGTTCCTTAATTCTCAAGCGCATTCGATGAAATGAGTGCTACTATCTCTGCAGAATCAAGACTCTCACTATTGGATACCTATATGATTAAGTTTGCTGTAATTGGAACCAATTGGATCACTCAAAAGTTTGTTCAAGCCGCCCATGATACTCAATCGATGCAACTTGCTGTGGTGTATTCGAGAAACATGCAGAGCGCTTCTGAATTCGCTCAAGAATTCAATGTTGATACAACCTACGACTCACTCGAAGCATTGGCCTGTGATGACACTATCGAAGCGGTTTACATTGCTTCACCAAACTCACTCCACTGCCAGCAATCAATCTTAATGATGGAACATGGCAAACATGTCATCTGTGAAAAGCCCGTTGCATCTAACATCGATGAAGCAACTGAAATGTTTAAGGTCGCCGAGCAAAACGGTGTCGTGCTGTTTGAGGCGTATAAATCTCAATTCTTGCCAAACTTTAAACAAGTGCAGCTCGGATTAGCAAAAATCGGCAAGCTACATAAGGCACACATCAACTACTGCCAATATTCATCGCGCTATCAGAAATATTTAAACGGTGAGAACCCAAATACCTTTAATCCAGCTTTCTCAAATGGATCATTGGTCGATATCGGCTTTTACTGCGTCGCTGCGACAGTCGCTCTGTTTGGCGAACCAGACAGTGTACAGGCTTCTGCAAAGCGACTTGATTCCGGTGTTGATGCGCATGGTTGCGCGATTTTCCAATACCCAGAGCTTGACGTAACCTTGACTCATTCAAAAGTCAGTGACTCTTACGCACCCAGTGAGATCCAAGGTGAATTAGGTGCAATCCTCATCGATCACATCGCTGAATGTACCGATGTTAAGATCCGATACCAAGATGGCCATATAGAAAACCTCACTCAATCACAAAGCAAAAACTCCATGAGTTACGAAGCACAGGCCTTTGCCGACTGTATTGGCGGAGATCAAACAACGCAAGCGCAAGCCAAACTGCGCGCTTTATCGGTTGCCAAGTTAATTACAGAGATGCGTCAGCAAGTTGGTGTCGTTTACCCTGCGGACAAATAGACACAATCATCAATCTAAAATATTGATTTTCAAGGATTATAGATTCACTCATCATCAAAATTAATCTTTACGACAAACAACTGGATTAGTCGATCAGCATGCCATCTATTTAAATCCGCGTTCGATATCTATCGTATTAATTTAATTTATTGAAGGTGTGTAAAGTGTTTTCAGTTGATGATCGCGTTGTTGCAACAAAAGGTGTTGAACTAGGTGAAATGGTTGTTGTTGGCCTAAGTGCTGGTGGTGGCTATGTTCACGTTACAACAGTAGAAGACACAATAATGATGCTTACTTACCCAGCAAAAGACCTTAAAAAAGCATAGGTCAACCACTCTGCTCTTTTAGTCGTCACTCGGCGAAAAGTAATAATATTAAGGCTTTGGCTGATTTCACTCTTCTGCATTAGCGTGAACAGCCAAGGCCTTTTTTATACTTGAAATATCCCAACTCATTACGATTCCTTAAAGCAACAACCGCTAACCCTAGAAGCCTCACTTATTTGCTATTACAGCAAGCGTCTTCTTGACCCTGTAGATTTCAAGATTTGATCGGAAATATCTTCAAGAGACTGTAACGAAGGGTTGATGTACGGAATGGCCACATCGAAACAAACCTTCGACCCTTTGCAGTACATGCAAACATTATTGGTATCGAGCTAACGTTACGTTATCCTTTACACATAGCTTCATTGCGTGGATTATCACCACGACTAACCGACCTTCAAGACGAATAAAGAGTGCTATGAATTCAACTATCGCAACCCCCTCTCTTGGCCGACAACTCTATACAATGACATGGCCAATGTTGTTTGGGGTGCTTTCCCTGATGAGCTTCCAGCTTGTCGACAGCGCTTTTATTGGCCAGCTTGGGGTATTGCCCCTCGCGGTTCAAGGCTTCACATTGCCTATACAAATGATCATCATTGGTATTCAAGTCGGTCTAGGGATTGCGACAACCGCTGTTATTGCTAGAGCCATTGGTGCGAACGAAACACGCTACGCTAAACAACTGGGTGGCTTAGTCGTTGTAATGGGTAGCGTGAGTGTCGCGATTTTTTCCGTCATGATCTATCTACTTCGCAGCCCTATCTTACAGCTATTGGATGCGCCGTCGACGGTATTGCCAATCATCGATTCATACTGGATCTATTGGCTAATCAGCTCCTGGACAGGCGCTCTACTCTACTTTTTCTACAGTGTGTGCCGTGCTAACGGCAACACGATGTTACCGGGCACTATGATGATCGCAACCAGCATCATCAACGTGATATTGGATCCGATTTTCATCTTCACACTCGACATGGGTATCAACGGAGCGGCCATCGCGACCATCTTGGCATTCGGCACAGGCATTCTAATTGTCGCACCAAAGGTAACGAAGAAGCATTGGATGAGTTTTGATTGGCATGATCTCGACATCGCTAAGAGTGTTCGTTCCATTGGCAATATCATGGGGCCTGCCATGATCAGTCAACTACTTCCACCGGTTTCATCGATGTTCGCCACTAAGCTGCTGGCGAGTTATGGTACGGCTGCCGTTGCAGCTTGGGCTTTAGGCTCGCGATTTGAGTTCTTTTCGATTGTCGCCGTACTAGCACTGACCATGTCGATGCCTCCAATGATTGGCCGTATGTTAGGAGAGAATAACCTCGAAAACATACGTAAACTCGTTAAAATTGCCGTCATTTTCATTTTGGGCTTTCAACTCATTATTGCACTAGTGACTTGGTTGTTCTCGGGCGGGCTAGCAAATCTAATGACCAGTGAAAATGAAGTCTCGACCATTCTTAATTATCACCTCTTGATCGTCCCTCTCAGCTTAGGGCCATTGGGAGTATGTATGCTGACGGTCTCTGTCTCTAACGCACTGGGTAAGTCTTACACCGCATTAACGATTTCAGCGCTGCGCTTATTTGCTTTTTTCTTGCCTTGCCTGTGGGTGGGTTCTCAACTTGCAGGAATTGAAGGTCTATTTTGGGGAGCAATGATCGGTAACATACTCGCAGGCGCCTGCGCTTGGTGTATTTATCAACGGGTTCTTAGACAGGTCGAAGCTAAGCTCGTCAATTAAGCTGTCAGCCCATTGCTCAATGAAAAAGCCGCCACTTTTTAGAACTCACCATCACTTTCACCCTATATACCTAAAACGACTTTCCAAAAACAAACTAGCTAGCCCTGATAATTTTCAATTCAAATTTCGATAACACGAATTTTTCGTGTTTTAGAACTTGCACTGGATCATAAAAACAATCAAAGATGAAATGTTTGGTTTTAAA